>CBFGLL010000052.1:0-11026 GCA_965649585.1 uncultured Chitinophagaceae bacterium
GGTAAAGCTATAGCCGTTTACAATATTTGTTGTAATGGTATAAGCACCCACCGTGGTGAAGTCAACCGTAACGTTTAAAAAATTATTAGCTGTAAGCGTGGTACCTGCAACAAACACACCCTGCGCAGATGCTGGCAAACATGCACCGGTAGATACATCGGCTTTTAATGTGCCGGTTGCATTACCGGAGCCACCGCCGTTTTCTTCACTTAATTCTTTGCCACAACTTAAAAATAGTAAACCGGAAATTAATAGGAGAGCAAGTGTTTTGATAAGTTTCATTTTGTTTAGTTTGTTATTTTCTTTGGTAAAGCAGAACAGGGTAAACGGCACAGTTCTGCCATATTAAATTTCAGATAAAAATACGGTATTATAAAATGCAGGCTTAAGAAACCTGTGTATTATCATCCACCAACGTTTCGGTTTCTACTGTAGTATGTTGGTCTTTGTTATTTCTATGTTTAAAATATCTTTTTTGAAAAACCAGTATGGTCAATACACCCGTGGTAATGGCTGCATCGGCAATATTAAAAATCGGCCGGAAGAACTCGAAATTTTCTCCGCCCCATATGGGAAACCAGCCGGGAAATGTACCCCGGATAATGGGGAAATAAAACATATCTACCACATTACCATGGAGAAAAGAAGAATATCCATCGCTGGAAAACCTGGCCAGGCCTTCGTAATTGGTATAGTCATTTATCTGCGGGTCAAAGAGCATTCCCTTGTCGAAGATCATTCCATAAAAGCAGGAGTCAATTAAATTTCCCAACGCTCCCGCATAGATGAGCCCTGCACAAATGATAAATCCTTTATGATAGTTTTCTTTAATAATTCGTGCCAGGTACCAGGTTCCAAACACTACGGCCACCATCCTGAAAACCGTGAGTGCAATTTTACCCCATTGTCCGCCAAATTTCCATCCATAGGCCATTCCGGGGTTTTCTACAAAATATAGCTGGAACCATTCACCCATCACCTGCCTGGATGTGTTAAGGGGAAACGTGGTTTTGATATAGATCTTTAATAACTGGTCTGCAACAAGAATCAGCAGTATAAACAATACAAGTTTTCTTCCTTTCATAATTGGGGGCAAAGATAGGGTTTCTGGCGGGCTGTGGAAAGGGGGGAAACCTGAGCCGGGTGCCGATGCCGGATGCCGAATTCTGGTATTGCAAAAATTCAAACCATTTAAAACTCCCCTTGAACCTCTTGAACCTCCGAACCATTGAAACCTCTGAAACCTCTGAAACCTTTTAAACCTTCTTATTCCTCAAAATACACCCTTCTCACTCTTTGAGAGACACTGGTAAGAATTTCGTAAGGAATGGTATTCGCCCATTCGGCCAGGAGGTTTACATGGAGCTCTTCACCAAAAACAATTACCTCGTCTTCTTCTTCGGCTATGATACCAGTAATGTCGATCATAGTCATGTCCATACACACTCTTCCTACTACGGGTGCGAGTTGGCCATTTACCAGCATTTTGCCATGGCCATTACCAAAGGAGCGGAAGTAGCCATCGGCATAGCCGATCCTTACGGTGGCGATGATGGTGGGTGTATCAGCCATAAAACTCCTGCTATAACCGACAGTTTCGCCCGCCTGAATTTTTTTTATTTGTGAGATGGTGGTTTTAAGTGTGGTGACATTCTGTAATTTTTTTTGAATGGAAGGGTTGCTGTCAACACCATACATGCCAATACCTAATCGCACCATATCCATTTGTAAAGAGGGATGGCGATGAATTGCAGCGGTATTCGCAATGTGGGTAAGAAAAGGATAATCAACGATTGATCGTATTATCTCAGCTGCTTCTATTAATTGTTGCGCTTGTGCTCTTGTGAAATCATCGTGCTGTTCGTCTCCGCCTGCGGCAAGATGAGAAAAGAAGGAGATTATTTTAAGCCTCGATGCAGGAAGGAAGTTACAAAGCTCCTGCAGCTGCTCTTTTTCAAACCCGAGGCGGTGCATCCCTGTTTCATATTTTATGTGAACAGGAAACTTTTCTATGCCTGCTGCGGCAAGGTATTGGTCAAAAGCATGCAACATTTTCAGGCTATATAATTCCGGTTGCAGATTGTAACGCACAATTTGTTCAAAACCCACTTCTTCTGTATTCATCACCATGATGGGTAAACTGATGCCTGCTTTGCGAAGTTCTACACCTTCGTCGGCATAGGCTACGCCCAGGTAGTCAACGCCGGCGTGTTGCAATACTGCTGCTATTTCTGCGCTACCACTACCATAACTAAAAGCTTTTACCATGCACATCATTTTTACCCCGGGCTGCAGAAATTCTTTATATACTCTTATGTTATGCCGAAGAGCGTTGAGATTTATTTCGAGGTAGGTTTGATGCTGCTTTTGCTCCAGCAGCTTGCTTATTTTTTCAAACTTAAATATGCGGGCGCCTTTTAGAAGGATGGTTTCGTTGGCTATCTGTAATAAAGGCATTTGTGCAATAAAAGATTCCACGTTTTCAAAAAAATGCAGGTGCGGAATATTTTTAAACAGGCTTTGCACATTCATCATTTGCGGCCCGATACCCACTAATCGATGCAATGATTTTTCATGAACAATCGCCGCTATCTGTTGATACAAATCTTCAGGTGATTTGCCAGTTTGTAACATGTCGCTGAGGATCAGTGTGCGCTTATCATGTAAGGTTTGCTGATTCAAAAAGTCTAGCGCAATGGTAAGCGAATGGATATCTGTGCTGTAGCTGTCGTTAATGATACTGCAATTGTTAATGCCCTGCTTCAACTCAAGCCGCATTTCAACAGGCCGCAGGTTTTTAACTTTTTCAGAAATTGATTTTACATCATATCCCAGGTAAAGCATTATGGTAAGTACCGTCATGCAATTGTGCACCGATGCTTCATCGGTAAATGGGATGTTGAAATGAAACTCTCCTTCTTTAAACTGTAACAACAGTTGGGTATTATTTTCCCTGGTAGATTGTTCCAAAATTTTTAGCGTTGCCCCGGCATCCTTACCCCAGCTAAAAACCTGGATTGAATTTTTATCTGCAAATGAACTGATGGAAGCATGCAGCATTTTTTCATCTGCGCAATAAAAAATGGTAGAAACATTTTTGAACAATTGCAGCTTCTCGTTTATTTTTTTTTGCTGGTTGATGAAGCCCTCATTATGGGCGCTGCCCAAAAATGTAAATACGCCAAGCGTAGGCTGAATCACCAGTTCAAGCTTTTGCATTTCGCCCGGCTGGGAAATACCTGCTTCAAAAATTCCCAGGTTGTGATCCTTGTCAATCTGCCATACACTTAATGGCACACCCACCTGGGAATTATAACTCTTGGGACTTCTTACAATATTATAATGTTCGTTCAACATTTGAAAAAGCCATTCTTTTACAATAGTTTTTCCATTGCTCCCGGTGATGCCGATAACAGGTAGTTGAAACTGGCTTCTATGATGTGTGGCTAATGATTGTAAAGCCTCCAATACATTTGGTACCTGCAGAATGTTAGCATCTGGTATTTTTTCAACCAGTGCATCGCTGATGCCTGAAACAATAAAACATCGGACAGCTTTATCATAAAGCCCAGGCAAAAAATCGTTTGCATTTTGCTGAGAACTACTGATGGCAAAAAATACCGATTGTTCCGGGAACAAAGTTTTACGGCTATCGGTGAGTGCAATGCTAACCTCCGGGTCGCTTTTTTGCTGTAGCGGGCTGGTATTAAGTAGTGCTGCTATTTGCGAAAACCTGGCTGTAAACATGCTTCAATCACTAAGGTTGAGAATTAGGTTGTTTTATCGTCTCCTTCAATTTCTCCTGCATTGGCAGCGGGTTCATCGAGGGCGGTGGAGCCATCACTGTTAAATACCGAATACATGATGGATCCCCCGATACAAACCACAATCACCATCAGTGATGCCCACACAGGAATATGAATCCATTTTGCTATCAACATTTTTGCCCCGATAAAGATCAATACAATGGCGATGCCATGTTGCAGGTAATCAAACTTGTCAGCAGCGCCTCTCAGCAAAAAGAAAAGACTTCTCAAGCCCAATACCGCAAAAATGTTGGAGGAGTAGATCAACAATTTATCGTTGGGATCGGGAATGATGGAGAATACCGCAGGGATAGAGTCTATCGCAAAAACAATGTCTATAAGGCCAAGCATAATCACCACCATCGCCAGCGTGGTGAGGTAGGTTTTTCCATCAATCTTCAAAAAGAATTTACCATTGGGCTCTTCATTGGTGGTGCGAAAAGCCTTTTTTAATAAACGGTAAGCCCAGTTGTCTTCAGGATTAAATTCTTCATCCTCGTTGGCAGTAAACATTTTGAATCCCGTGATCAGTAAAAATATCCCGAAGATGTACATGATCCAGCTAAAGCGGGCCACGAGTTCACTTCCTACCGCAATAAAAACAATGCGGAAGACGATCGCCATTAATATACCCAGCAATAACACCCGGGAAATATTATTTTCCTTAACCCTGAAAAAATTGAAGATGATAATGAACACAAAAATATTGTCGATCGACAAGGACCATTCGAGCAGGTAGGCAGAAATATATTTAACGGCATCCACTTTTCCCTGGCCATCTACATTTTCGTACCAGATAAACCCACAGAACAAAAACGAAAGACCCACCCAGAAACAGGTTTGGATCAATGCCGTTTTCATCGAAATGGATTTATTTTTTTTGCTGAGCAAACCCAGGTCAAAAATGAGGGCCACCACGATCACTATTGAAAAAACTATATAAATAAGTTGCGTTTTGTCCATTATGCTTTAGTTGAATATTTTTTCTTTCTTACAAATTGAAATACCAGGGCAAACAATAGTACCAACAATACCGGTACCACAATATTGATCACCTGCCATATTGTTTTTTGTTCCTCTACTTTTTTGCTGTCTAATAAGCGGGCAACATAATCCTTGGATTTTGCTTCTATCAATCCATTTTCATTGATGAGGTAATCCATGCAGTTTTGCATAAAATCTTTATTGGCAAAAGGAAATGCTCTTTGTGTGCCGTAGGTGTATGGATTATTCCCCATGGGGATCGGTTGTCCCTGCATGGCTGAATTGAGAACGATATCGCCGTCGCTTACAATAATTATTTTATTGTCGTTAATGCTGTTAGGCAAAAACTGCCCGCCGTAGCCAGCAATTGAATCCCTCATGGCCTGCGATGCCCGGTTGGCAAACAAGGAATTAAATTTTCCCTCCAGTAATACGGCAACCGGGATGTTCGCCGTTTTAAACTTTTCATTTTCAGGCGCAGTTACATTTTCTTTCCCACTTATTAATGCAGGTGTGGAAATGCGGCGTGCATTCACAGATGAAGTAAGCAAAATTGTTTTTTTGATGCCGGGTGCTTCCACGGTATCGAGCGAATTCACGAAACGGCCCACCACAAAACCGAGGTTCTTGTTGATAGGGTGGTTAGACCTGGATTCCATCACCGGGAAATAATTCCAGGGTAGCAATTCAAACTGGCCGTTTCCGTTTACATCAAAAGGAAGATAATCGCACTGGAGGTCCATCAGCAGGTCTGCATTCTGCCGCACACCATACCTGAAAAAAAGATCGTTCAATTGTAGTTCCCGATCATATGCAATCACTTCGTTTTTTATCTGGAGGCTATCCATTTCTGCATCCAGCCTGTCAATGAACATCAATAATTTTCCGCCATTCATTACATATTGATCCAGTTTCAATTTGGCCTGCTCGGTGAAAGCTTTTGTAGGTTTTACAATCACCAGCACTTTAAATGCAGGGGGAACAAATGCCTGTGAATTGATGTCGAAAGTGGATAGGTTATAATCGATGTTCAGGTTATTTTCTACCAGGTCGAAAATGCGCATATCAACAGGCTCGCCGTTGCCGATACTATACCCCACGGCCACTTTTTCCTGTTGCGTTGCTTTGGATATTGCATTGGCAATATTGTATTCCAGCAAAGCTTCTGCGCTATTAAGTTCCTGGAAATTGATCAAGGGGGTTTTGCCCTGGTACAGCACCACCGGTATTACGTTGTTGTTGTGGTGTACCAATGCGTACGGAAAGACTTCCTGCTGCTGCTGTCCTTCTTTAAGCTGCGAGGTGAGGTTAATAGGCAAGAGGCCCATGTTTGCAAGGGTGTCTCCATATTTTACATCAGTTCCTTCCAGCGTTTCTTCGGGTGATATAAAATTGTAGGTGAAATTAGCGCCGGCTCTTTCTTTAAACTCCTGCAGCAGATCATTGGTAGTTTCAGATAACTTTTTAAAGCCGCTGGGGTAGTTGCCTTTTAAAAACACATCTACTTGTACCGGCTCCTTTATACTGTCTAGCAGGGATTTGGTTCCCGAACTGAGCGTGAATCTTTTCTCATTCGTAAAGTCGATCCTGCTATGCCACCTGGCAGCAGCCCAGTTTATTACAAACAGTACAGCCAATAGTAGAGGCAACCATAATTTTCCCAGACTCATTTTTTTACCGGCAGCCATATTATTTTTTCTGAAGATTTTTTACGGTGATGAATAAGGAAAGAAATATAATGCTTGCAAAATAAATTACATCCCGGGTGTCTAACACACCCCGGCTAATGCTGCGGTAATGAAAGTCGATCCCCAGCATTTCTATGTAATAGTCCAATGAACCCGAGAATATTGGCAACCGGCTTAATGCATTAAAACCGAAGTACAGCAGCAGGCAGGTAAAAACACTTATTAAAAATGCCGCCACTGCATTTGAAGTAAAACTGCTGCAACAAATACTTATTGCTGCAAATACTGCCGCTAATAAAAACAGGCCAAGGTAACTGCCGGCTGTGCCACCGTCATCGATTGAACCAGTAGCACTTAGTTTTTTAATAGTAACGATATATATGAGTGTCGTCACCAACACGATGCCTATCACCAATAAAATGGAAAGGTATTTTCCCCAAACGATTTGCCAGGGAGTGAGCGGTTTGGTTTTTAAAATCTCAAAAGTGCCGCTTTTAAACTCATCACTAAACGATCTCATGGCAATTGCGGGAACGAGGAACATTAATACCCAAGGCGCTAATTCAAAAAATTTGTCTAGAGAAGCATAGCCGAAGCCAAATATGCTGCTATCAGGCAACATGAATAAAAAGATACCATTTACCAATAAAAATAATATGATGGCAATGTATCCCGTGAGATTATTGAAAAACTGGTTGAATTCTTTTTTACAGATGCTCCACATGTGTTGAAAATCTAATAATTGGCTGCAATTTACTATTAAAGGGTTAATAGCAACCATGGTATATAAAATGCTTCTTTTTGCGCAGGATGCAGCGAATAGACTTAAGGGGATGTCTGATTAGGTAGAATGAAACGTTTTAAGTGTACCCTTGAATTTTATTTTTTGAAAGTTTATGGACATAGCATTGCAAAATGCTAAATGCTGTTTACCTAAACAAGCTGCAGGGGGCTGTCTGATTACAGGCGGCCTTTTTTATTTTCCTTCGTTTACAAACTGGTGCATCTTATTGACAAACCTGTAAAGCCCGTTCATGTTCAGGATGTCATCCACAACTAATATCCCATTTTTACCCACTTGTTTCAGCCTACCCTTGTTGGTGCCGGTTTGCAGGAACAATAAAATTCTATTGAAGGTTTCACTTTGAAAGTAGGGGCTCTCGGGGTTGCCAACAAAAAAACACTTAAGGGTTTCGTTTTTGAGGAACAGTTTCTCAAAACCAAGGTCTACTGACAATTTACGAACCCTTACCGTAGTAAACAGGTCCTCTACCTCCGGTGGCACCGCACCAAAACGGTCGGTGAGCTCCGCATGGAAGTGCTGTAATTCTTCTTCCGTTTCGCAATGATCGAGGCGGCTGTACAAGCTTAGTCTTTCCGTGATACTTTCCACGTAACTATCGGGTATCAGAATTTCAAGGTCAGTATCAATGCTGCAGTCTGTTACAAAATCATCCTGTTGTTGTATCTCTTCCTTAAACAGATCCCTGAACTCTTTTCGTTTAAGTTCTTTAATGGCTTCGTCCAGGATTTTCTGGTACATTTCAAACCCGATCTCTGCGATAAACCCGCTCTGTTCGCCGCCTAACAAATTGCCAGCGCCACGTATATCAAGGTCACGCATCGCAATCTGGAATCCACTTCCAAGATCGCTGTATTGTTCTAAAGTTTGAAGGCGTTTTCTACTGTCGGGTGGTAATGTACTCATCGGGGGAGCCAACAAATAACAAAATGCTTTTTTATTGCTCCTGCCCACACGACCACGCAACTGGTGGAGGTCACTCAGGCCAAACTGGTGCGCATTATTTACGATGATGGTATTCACATTTGGTATGTCCACACCGCTTTCTACGATATTGGTGCAGATAAGCACATCGTATTTGCGATCCATAAAATCAAGGATCGTATCTTCTAACTGGTCGCCTTCCATTTGTCCGTGCGCATAAGCTATGCTCAGGTCCGGGCAAAGCCCCTGTATCAAGACCTTCATCTCTGCCAACCCTTTTACCCGGTTATGGATAAAAAATACCTGCCCCCCTCTTTCTGTTTCATAATAAATCATATCCCTGATGGCGTCTTCATTAAATACCATCACTTCGGTTTGTATCGGTTGGCGATTGGGTGGGGGAGTGTTGATGATGCTGAGGTCACGGGCTCCCATCAAACTAAATTGCAACGTACGTGGGATAGGCGTGGCTGTTAGTGTGAGTGAATCTACCGTAGTACGTAATTGTTTTAATTTTTCTTTGGCGGCTACACCAAATTTTTGTTCTTCATCAATTACCATTACGCCCATGTCTTTAAACTTTACGGCATTGCTCAGCAGTGCATGGGTCCCCACTATAATATCTACTTTTCCTTCTTCCAGTTTTTTGAGGGTTTCTTTTTTTTCTTTTGAAGATTTAAAGCGGTTGATAAAATCAACAGTAACCGGAAAATCTTTTAAGCGATCGCTGAAAGTTTTGTAATGCTGGTAGGCGAGAATAGTGGTAGGAACCAAAACTGCAGCCTGTTTTCCATCGCACACCGTTTTAAAGGCCGCCCTGATGGCGATCTCCGTTTTACCAAAACCAACATCTCCACACACAAGCCTGTCCATAGGAGAAGCTTTCTCCATATCTCTTTTTACATCTTCCGTTGCCTTTGCCTGGTCGGGCGTGTCTTCATAAATAAAGCTGGCCTCCAGTTCGGTTTGCATATAATTGTCCGGGCTATGCGCAAATCCTTCAAGGCTTTTCCGCTGCGCATACAGTTTAATAAGATCGGTGGCAATATCTTTTACCTGCTTCTTTGTTTTGTCTTTAAGCTTCGACCATACATCACTACCCAGTTTATTCATTTTGGGAATGCTGCCTTCCTTACCACTATACTTGCTTATTTTATGCAGCGATGAAATATTTACATACAGCAGGTCTCCATCCTTGTATTGGATGCGTACGGCTTCCTGTAATTTTCCGTTGGCTTCTATTTTTTGCAGCCCGCTGTACACGCCCACACCATGGTCAATATGCGTTACATAATCTCCCGGCTGCAGTTCCCTTAACGTTTTTAGGGTTAGTGCTTTGTTCTTACTGAAGGCCTGCTTTACCTTGTATTTATGATAACGCTGAAACACCTGGTGATCAGTGTAGCATACCAGTTTCAGATCATCGTCTATAAACCCTTCGTGAATTGAAACAGGAATGGGCGTTAATTGAATTTCCGCTTTCAGATCTGTGAATATGCTATGCAGTCGTTCAAGTTGCCTGGCCTGGTCGGCAAATAAAAAAATATTGTAATGGTCTGATTCGTGTTGCTGCAGGTCTTTTATCAGCAAATCAAACTGCCTGTTGAATGCAGGTTGTGGTTTGGTAGCATATTGTATCAGCTGCTGCTGACCAGATTTGAAAAAGGCCTTTTTACCGATTTCGATCGTATGGCGCTGTTGTATTTCTTTTTCGAGTTGTTCGGCAGTTACAAAATCTTCCTCTGTAAAAAGTTTTCGATCCTTTACATGTTCAGGATCTGTACTGCAGTCCGGCTCCACGTATCCTTCTTTAAACAAAGAAAAATATTCTTGCTCCAGTTCCATTTTTTCCTTGATGAATTCCCAATTCATACACCATACCACCGTGTTGTCGGGCAAAAATTCCATCAGCGATACTTTTTCGCCGGTTTCAAACTGTGTCTCCACATTTGGGATGATGCTTACCTGCAAAAGTTTGCGTTCACTCAGCTGGGTTTCCGGGTCAAAAATGCGGATACTGTCTACCTCGTTTCCAAACAGTTCGATGCGGTAAGGCTTTTCATTGCCAAAAGAGTAAATGTCAAGAATACCTCCTCTTATGGCAAACTGTCCTGGCTCGTACACAAAGTCTGTTCGCACAAATCCATGATCTATGAATCGTTGCATCACGGAAGTAAGGTCTATTGTTTCTGCCTGCTTGATCAGGATAATATTCTCAGAAAGTGTTTTTGACAATACCACTTTTTCAAACAGCGCTTCAGGGTAGGTAACGATCACTTTTTTATTTACCCCGCCCGCCAGTTTTGTCAATGCTTCTGTACGCAACATCACATGGCTGCTGTTGAGCAATGCGTAGTTCTTTTTGTTTTTAAAAGAAGAAGGGAAATAAAAAAGATCCAGCGCACCGGTAATATTTTCGAGCGTATTCTGAAAATAGGCTGCTTCCTCGGCATCCGCCAAAATTATCAGGTGATTCTGTTGGGCTGCTACAGGCTGGCCAAATACGGCTGCCAGTACAAACTGGGAGGCGCTGCCGGCGAGCCCATTCAGGTGAAAATGCTGCGGGGCCGACAATGAGAGTCCATTCGCAATTTGTAAACTGCGGGCATCGTTGCGATAATAATTCAACAGCACATCAAGATTCATCCAGGCTGCAAAGTTAGGGCAATGTGCTAATTAGCTAACATGGTGATGTGCCGATCCTGGTTTCTCACAGGAGGGGAGTCACCACCTTTGTCACATTATCGAATTATCACATTATCAAATTAATGCTTACTTTACTACAAATTTTCAAATATGGCATTGGAACCATGGCGCCAGGG
>CBFGLL010000053.1:0-10827 GCA_965649585.1 uncultured Chitinophagaceae bacterium
TTCACTGGCTTCCAGGAGTCTTCATCATCTTTCCAATCATCGCCCTCGCTGAAAAAATTGCCGGGATTATCGAGGTTGCTCATAACTGTTATTTAAATTCATCTTTTAAATATTTACCGGTAAAGCTTTCCTTTACCTTCAAAAGATCTTTGGGTGCTCCTTCAAACAATACGGCACCTCCACCACTGCCGCCTTCGGGACCAATATCAATAATGTGATCGGCTACCTTTATCATATCCATGTTATGCTCTATCACCAATACCGTATTGCCCCTGTCAACCAGCTTATTCAACACATCCAGCAAATGCTGTATATCCTGGAAATGCAGGCCGGTGGTAGGTTCATCGAGAATATAAAACGTTTTTCCCGTATCTCGTTTACTCAACTCGGTTGCCAGCTTCACCCGTTGGGCTTCGCCACCGCTTAAAGTTACAGCGCTCTGGCCAAGTGTGATATAACCAAGACCCACTTCCTGCAGCACTTTTATTTTGCGGTAAATAAATGGCACTGCACTAAAAAATTCCACTGCGTCATCTACCGTCATATCCAATACATCGCTGATAGATTTTCCTTTGTAGCGTATCTCCAGGGTTTCCCTGTTATATCGTTTACCGTTGCATTTTTCGCAATGTACATATACATCAGGTAAAAAATTCATTTCAATCACCCGCATACCGCCGCCTTCACAAACATCACACCTGCCACTTTTCACATTAAAAGAAAAACGGCCTGCGTTGTATCCCCTTATTTTAGCTTCCGGCACCTGCGAAAACAATGTACGGATATCAGTAAAAAAACCGCAGTAGGTTGCGGGATTGCTACGGGGTGTTCTGCCAATAGGGCTTTGATCAATTTCAATCACCTTATCAATATTTTCAAGCCCCTTAATCGTTTTGTAAGGCAATGGCTGCGTTTTACTCCGGTAACAAAAATTACTGAGCAAAGGATAAAGCGTATCGTTTACCAGCGTTGATTTTCCGCTACCACTAACACCGGTAACCAGTATTAATTTTCCCAAAGGAAATTTTACAGAGACATTTTTTAGATTATTGCCGGTGGCCCCCTTTAATTCAATGTGTTTGCCATTTCCTTTTCTTAATTCTTTTGGAAGGGCAATTGATTTTTTACCATTCAGGAACATGGCTGTTTCAGAAGAAGATTTCAGCACTTCTGCCGGCGTGCCGCTTGCAACGATGGTACCGCCGTGGGTTCCGGCTCTGGGGCCAATATCTACCAGGTGATCTGCAGCCAACATAATATCTTTATCATGCTCTACCACCAACACACTATTTCCAATGTCCCTCAGATTTTGAAGTGCCCCAATCAATCGTTGGTTATCTCTCTGGTGCAAACCAATACTCGGCTCATCGAGTATATACGTGATGCCTTGTAACTGCGATCCTATTTGTGTGGCCAGGCGAATGCGCTGGTACTCTCCCCCACTCAGGCTCCTGCTTGGACGATACAGGGTGAGATAAGTAAGGCCCACGTTCAGCAAAAAACCCAATCGTTCTCTTATCTCTTTTAAAATGTCTTTGGCAATAGCATTTTGTTTTTCATTCAACCTCTTTTCAATACCATCAAACCATTGAAACAACAGGTCAAGATCCATCTCGCTGAGTTCTGAAATATTTTTTTCATCCACCTTAAACCAAAGACTTTCCTTACGCAGGCGGCTGCCGTTGCAACTATCACAAGGTTTTAGCTCCATAAATTGTTCTACCCATTCCCGCAATGCTTCCGTGGTGGTAGTAGCAGAGAACCAACGCTTCAACATATTAACCACACCTTCAAATTCTGTGGCATAATATATCGGACCATCCTGGGGAATATCCATTTCTATGTCTGCATCATCTTCTGCACTCATTTCATCTTTACCATACAGCAACACATTTAATGCTTTGGCAGAAAGTTCTTTGATAGGTTTTGTAAGACTGATCTTATGTTTTTTTGCAACGTCCTTTACCTGTTTAAAAATGTAGGCCTCTCTTTCCTCTCCCAAAGCAGCAATGCCACCTTCGTTTACACTAAGGCTGTTATCAGGAATTACAGCTTCCGGGTTTACCCTGTAAACAGTGCCAAGCCCCTTACATGTTGGGCAGGCGCCATAAGGTGAATTGAATGAAAATGCATTGGGGCTCGGTTCTTCGTAGCTGATGCCGGTATCAATACACATCAGTTGTTTACTAAACTGTACTATTTTGTTCTCATCATTTATGAGGAGAAATAAAAGATCCTTGCCCATGGCCAGCGTTTTTTGTACACTCTGGCTCACACGCAATTTCATGTCATCCGTTACCGGCATACGATCTACCACCACTTCAATATCATGGATCTTATACCTATCCACCTGCATCCTCGGTACCAGGTCCAGCACTTCACCATCTACCCTTACTTTTACAAAGCCTTTTTTGCGAATATCTTCAAACAACTCCCGGTAATGCCCTTTGCGGCCACGCACCAGCGGCGCAAGCAAACTCACTTTTTTATCCTTAAACTTTTTAAAGATGGATTGCACAATTTCTTCTTCACTAAACTTCACCATTTTTTTCCCGGTGTTATAACTGTAGGCTTCTCCCACCCTTGCATACAACAAACGCAAAAAATCATACAGCTCGGTGATAGTGCCCACCGTACTCCTGGGATTTTTATTGGTAGTTTTTTGTTCAATGGATATCACGGGTGAGAGGCCGGTGATCTTGTCAACATCAGGACGCTCCATATCGCCAACAAACTGGCGGGCATAAGCGCTGAAGCTCTCCATATACCTCCGCTGACCTTCATTGTAGATTGTATCAAAAGCAAGTGAAGACTTTCCGCTTCCACTTACACCTGTAAACACCACCAACTTGTTTTTGGGTATGTTGATGTCAATATTTTTCAAGTTATGTTCCCTGGCGCCAAATACCTCTATTGCGTCATCTGCTGCCTGGTTGCTAATTTCCTTACCGTTTTTCGTTGCCATAAATCTAAATTCCTTAGTATAAAGATACGTACTTAATAGGCGGCAGAAATTGTGCCCGAACTAATTTGGTACCGGTTTTGCGCATGTTTGCCAGCCATGTAAAAATTTATCTCACACAACAGCATTCCCTGCACTACAAACAACCATTTATCTATAGTGAAAAAAATTTTAGATAATTATATTATCCTGTTCCCCTACCTTTGCCACAGTTCTTTAAAAATCACTTATCAAGAAAGACGGAGGGTAATGGCCCGATGATGTCTTGACAACCTCTCTTAATGCAGCTGCGTATACACAGCTTGCAAAAAAGAAAAGGTGCCAAATCCACCCCGATACATTCGGGACAGATAAGTCAGATACAAGCGAGGAATACCTAACTATATTTCATGCTCATCTGATTCATCGGGTGAGCTTTTTTTTGCCCATAACCGTGCACGGTCTCCTGGTAAAAGCTCCTCGTACAATTTGGAAATTACATCTTGAAAGTGCTTTAATTTTTTAATCCTTCGTTGATGCGGAACTACATCGACGGAACAAACAAAAAAATTATGAGCAACGCAACACAACTCATTCACAGCATTCCTACTGATCCCCTTACGGGCGCCATCAGCGTACCCATTTATCAAACCAGCACTTTTGTGCAGGAGGCACCCGGCGTGCATCGTGGCTATGACTACGCCCGGTCAAACAATCCCACAAGAGCTACATTGGAAAGCCTGATTGCCGGCCTAGAGCAGGGACAAATTGCTGCCGCATTCGGAAGCGGTTTAGCTGCAATTGATGCTGTGATCAAACTCCTTGAATCCGGCGACGAAATTTTGGCGGTGGATGATATTTATGGCGGAGCATTCCGTTTATTCACCCAGGTATATGAAAAATTGGGCATCCGGGTAAACTATGTAGATACCACCGATGTTGAAAAAATTGCTGCGGCCATTACGCCAAAAACAAAATTAATATGGCTGGAAACCCCCACTAATCCCACATTAAAAATCAGTGATATCAGGGCCGTTGCCGGTTTGGCAAAGGCCCACTCCTGCCTGCTTTGCGTGGATAATACTTTTGCAACACCCGCCCTTCAACAACCTCTTTTGCTGGGAGCTGATATTGTAGTGCATAGTGCTACCAAATACCTTGGCGGCCATAGCGACCTTATTGCCGGGCTGGTAGTATGTCGAAACAAAGAAATGGGAGAAAAAATCAAGTTCATTCAAAATGCAAGTGGCGCAATACTGGGCCCCTTCGATAGCTGGCTGGTAATACGGGGCATTGAAACACTTCACCTCAGGATAAAACAACACTGCGCATCCGCAGCAGCCATTGCTGCATTTTTATTAGAACAGCCGGCAGTAGAAAATGTTTTTTATCCGGGATTGATCAATCATGCTAACCACCACATTGCAAAAAAGCAAAGCAAGGATTTTGGTGGTATCGTGTCCTTCAGTTTGAAAAACGACAGCATACAGGCGGCGACGGCGTTTGTGACTGCTACAAGATATTTTAAGGTTGCAGAAAGTTTGGGAGGGATCAAGAGCCTGGTAAGCCATCCTGCAACGATGACTCATAAATCAATTCCTGCAGCAAAAAGAAAAGCCGCAGGGGTTTGCGATAGCCTCATCAGGTTGAGCCCAGGCCTGGAAGACACCGAAGACCTGATAGCTGACCTGGAACAGGCATTTCATACAATTAATAGTTATCAAAAAACAACCCAACAAGCATTACCATCACTTTCTATTTAAACCAAACTTTATGTCAACAAAAAATAATGAAACTCATCTTACGCCCTCCCGCAAGTTAACCCTTGGTCTCTTTGGCTTTGGCGTGGTGGGTAAAGGTTTGTATGATGTGCTGGGTCATACACCCAAATTGATGGCAAACATCAAAAAGATATGTATTAAAAACCCGGATAAAAAAAGAGCTCTCCCCGCCACTCATTTTACAACGGATGCAAATGAACTGCTGAATGATGAAGAAATCAATGTGATTGTAGAACTGATAGACGATGCCAGTGCAGCATACCAGATTGTAAAAACCGCTTTGGAAAACGGGAAATCGGTAGTGAGCGCAAATAAAAAGATGATCGCAGATCATTTTGAAGAATTGGTTCATCTTCAGCAAAAACACGGCGGGGCTTTGTTGTATGAAGCTGCCTGCTGCGCCAGCATACCGATCATACGCAACCTGGAAGAATACTACGACAACGACCTGTTATCGTCTATAAAAGGCATTGTAAACGGGAGCACTAATTATATTCTCACCAAAATTTTTGAGGAAGGGCTTGCTTTTAAAGACGCCCTTTTACAGGCACAGCAGTTAGGTTTTGCAGAAAGTAATGCAAGTCTCGACGTACAAGGGCATGATGCAGCAAATAAACTCGCCATTTTGCTGGCACATGCATTTGGAAATATTACCAGCCCTTCGCAGATATTGTATAATGGAATTGAAAACATCAAACAAAGCGATGCTGAATTAGCCCGGGAAAAAAATCTAAAAATCAAACTCGTGGCGCTTGCAAAAAAAACAGGCTCTGCAAAACTTGCCGCATACGTGCTTCCACAATTTGTTGCAGAGGAGGATGAACTGGGTGCTGTATCAAACGAGTTTAATGGGCTCATCACCGAAAGTAGTTTTGCAGATAAACATTTTTTTAAGGGAAAAGGAGCAGGCGCCTACCCTACTGCAGCGGCTGTGTTGAGCGATATTGCTGCGTTAAGATATCATTACCGGTACGAATACAAAAAGCATCTCCAGCAACACAAAGCAGAAATAAGCAACGATTACTATCTCAAAGTATTTGTAAGTGCAGATGAAATTGAAAAAATAGAAAAAGACAGTTTCGAATGGATAGAGGAATGGCATACCGAAGCAGGGAACTACTGGCTCATCGGGATCATAAAGGCTGCCGATCTCCAGCAAAGCAGCTGGTGGAAACAACCGGGTGTATCGCTCATACTTACTAAAGATCCTATTGTGGAGCATGTT
Source organism: uncultured Chitinophagaceae bacterium (assembly GCA_965649585.1). GTDB lineage: Bacteria > Bacteroidota > Bacteroidia > Chitinophagales > Chitinophagaceae > Ferruginibacter. Next base: position 5,948 of record CBFGLL010000053.1, read on the forward strand.
GCTTACAGGAAAATCAGCAAAAAAAGCCTCGAGTTAGCGGGTGTATCATAACAACATGTTTTGATCTATTTTTGCCTAAACAAATTCTAAGGATATGAAACAACTCTTAATAACAGCTATAGTTGTGGCAGGGGCAGTTTTTCTGCTGCAGTCCTGTTCATCGAGCCGCAAAACCGTTGCCATTGAAGAAGGCTGGGACCTGATAGGAGAATCTACTGTCAATTTTGTAAAAGATAAAGATGAAGTGAATATTGTAAGCAGTACCAATTATACAGCCATCCGTTTCAAGGTTGAAAAAAAACCAATTCGTTTAAAAACACTCAACGTAGTTTTTCAAAATGGTGATAAGCTGGCGCCACTGGTAGATGATAATATTGAACCCGATCAATTTAGCAGGGAAATAACACTTGGACCTGAAGGTCGTTCTATTCGTAGTGTGGAATTTAGTTATCGAAGTAAAGGTAACCTGTTAAAAGGAAGGGCGAAAGTGCTGATTTTCGCAAAGCGTTATGTGCCCCCGGTAATGCCCGGGTATTGATGAACAAATTTTATAAAAACAGCGATCCCGGTGGAGATCGCTGTTTTTTTTATGTTAACAGAGGGTTTGTAGCTTATAAATTATTTCACTTCCAGTTTCCCTTCTACAGCACCGTCATCAAAAGAAGTATTTAAAAAAGCGTTGCTTAATCGTTTTGCAAGGCTCAGGTATTTATTGTCTTTATCATCCCAGTAAAATGCCTCTGTTGGTGTCACTTTAATTACACTTACCCGGGGATCGTCTTTACCTTCGAACCATGCTTTAGCAAATTCTGTCCAGTTTTCTTCTATGGTTTGCGGATCATCCTTTATGGTGGCTTCGCCTAACAGGTAAACGTATTCGTTATTCCCGTTATTGGCAAAATGCAGGTACACTTTGTTGTTTTGCTGTATTTGCTGGTTACGGGTGGAATCTTTGCTACTTAAGAACCAAAGATTTCCCTGGTCACAAACACGTTGTAAGGCCATAGGGCTACATTGTGGCATTTCTGCGTTAACCTGTGTACTGAAGAAACAAATTCTTGCACCTTCTGCAAGTTCTTTTAGTTTTTTAATGGCCTCTTCGCTGTAAATGTTCTCGATGGTATCTGTTTCGTTTTCTTTCTTTTTCATATCGTTCAATTTATTTGTTTATCATTAGAGCACCAGTCGAGTGCTTCTTTCAATTGCTCATGGCGAAATCCCCTGAACTCACCGGGCACAAGTTTGCTGAATACATCAGTGATGGAGTGTATTGCCTCTTTATCAGTAACGATAGCACACCTGTTCCACTTAGTGATATGCTTCAACCCGAGTAGCATATCCTGCACCCATGCACCAGCCGTGAATCCGGGAATATCATCCTTTAACTGCAGCAAATAATTCAATTCGCCAAAATGCTCCACTTTTTTCTCGCAATGGGGTAATATCACCGATGTAAAATCGGCTGCCGTCACCTCCGCTTGGGCGGTAAATGCAGCTACATTTGCAGGAGCATCAGGGAGCAATTGTATCATGTGCTGTTTTAAAATGCAACAGCAAGAATGCTTCCAAAATTTTTTGAAATGAAAAAATATCTAAGAAGGGGCAAAACTGTGTATTATTGGGAAGCTATTTCCCTCCATTCATTTTCAAGGATTCCCATTTCTACAAGGCTCCAGTAAGATCCATTGTGAAACAGTGCATCCCTGGATACACCCTCAATTATAAAACCAGCAGATTGGTAACACTTAATAGCCGCCTCGTTAAAGCTATACACACCGAGGCTTATCTTATGTAGATTTAATTCTTCAAAACCAATTTTACACAAAGCTCTTATCATATGCTTACACAATCCTTTGCCTTTGTGCGCAGCACTACCCACCAATACCCTGCTTATCCTGGCTGACCTGTTTTTACGGCTGATGCTCCCAAGAGATACATGACCAACTGTTTCACCGCTGTTTTCATCCACCACTTTATACACAAGGGCATCAGACACGCCAATATTATTGGTGTCCTTGATATACCAGGCCATCGCTTTTTGGGTGAGTGGAAAACTAAAAAGATTACCAGCCCAGTTGATCATCAATTCTTCTGAATTGATCCAGTCCATGAGTTGTTCAAAATCTTTTTCTTCGAAATATTCTAACCGGATCATTTGCTGAATTTAGTGTCGCAATCTACAAAAGAAGCATCAGTTGGGAAAAACTCTTACCACTTTTATAAAACGTGGAATGAAATAACTGTTCAAACCAGATACCATAACGCCCCCGTTTTTACCCGAAGCTGCGTGTATAAAACGAAAATCCTTTTTTTCATTTTTGGTAATAATGCCCATGTGGCCTACTACCCCAGACTTTACATCAGTTCCGGTAAATAGAATAAGATCTCCGGGCCGGCTTTCCCCCACCGTTACTTCTTTACCTGCGTTGGTAAAACCAGATGAAGTGCGGGGCACCCTTATTTTAAAATGATCAAATACATAATAAACAAAACCTGAACAATCGAAACCTTCTGCTTTGTTGATAGATCCATATTTGTAGGGTATGCCCACCAGGGTTTTGGCAAATTCCACCAGCGAGTTCGGGTCGGTTTGTTTTACATCGATTTTTACAGGAGCTACCTTTTTTTTGAGCACCACTGTACTTTTTATTTCTGAAGGACTCACAGCCACCCGGGATTTGCGGGTACTGCTGCAACTCTGTAGCAATAGGAACAGTAAACAGGAAAAGGCAAGTATTTTCATGCTAAGGGTAATGATCGGGGGGAAAAATTAATCTCTTTTTATTGAATGAATTTTAATGGGGCTGTTAAAACTTTCACCCATACTTTTTCTGTTTTGTATTTCACGTACTACTTTCATTCCGCTGGTAACCCTGCCGAATGCGGCATAACCCAGGCCATCGCTCTGGCCCCGGCTGCTGCTATCAAATTGCGGCTGATCGCCAATGCAGATAAAAAATTCTGAACTTGCTGTGCCGGGTGTAGTTCTGGCCATGGAAATTGTACCATCAATATGGCTTATCCCTGTTTGTTTTGGAGACTCGTGTTCTATGAAAGCTACCTGAGTACCCGGCTTCGATTGAAAAATACCACCCTGTATTACTCCCTGGTTGTACTCTTTAGGAAGATCTTCATTTTTAAGAACACGGTAAAAGCTTCCGTTTTTATACAGCCCTGCATCCACATTTGTAAGAAAAGCTGCCACGGTTTTTGGCGCCTTATCTGCAAATAGCGCTACATGTATGTCGCCATACTCTGTATCGATAACAACCTGGTTGCCGCCGGTTTTACCATTGTTGCAGGCTCCAAAAACAAATACCACCAACAAACCTGTAACTATTTTTCTCATACATGCAAACTTAGGCTTATACACAAATTATAAAAAATGAAAAAATGATCTATAGTAAAATTATTTAACTGAAATTTGCGAAAATTTTTGAAATGGAAATTGAAGTTTTAAAATCGAAGGTACACCGTGCAGTGATTACAGAAGCCAATCTAAATTATGTAGGTAGCCTTACGCTGGATGAAGACCTGATGGATGCGGCCAACCTCATTGAAAACGAAAAAATACAGGTGGTGAATGTGAACAACGGCGAACGTATAGAAACCTATATCATCAAGGGAAAACGTGGAAGTGGTGTGGTATGCCTTAATGGACCGGCTGCACGTCGTGGAGCAGAGGGCGATATTGTGATCATTATCTCGTACGCAAGGATGGATTTTGAAAAAGCAAAAACTTTTAAACCCTGGATCATCTTCCCGAAAGAAGGGAATAAATTATAAAAAAAAGCCGCAGTTGTTGCGGTTTTTTTTATGGCCTTCTTTTATAATGATCAACCGTGGTTTGTAAAAAGGCTCGCATCTCTTTTTCAATTAAAAGATTTTTTCCTTCTGCAGCCTGCAGCAGGTTATTGGTTCTCAAACTGTCTGTTCGGTACTTGTATGCATACACCGCCCTGGACAGATCGGCATCAAAACCCAGCACAATACTGTCGTTGATGGCCTGGTATATTGAATTGTTTGCTTTGCAAAAAACTGTCCGGTTCACAGCCCCGGTTTCAAATAAAGAGTTGCCATAACTTACAAATGGTTGCCCATCACCGGCGGCAGCCAACACGGTGTTTAAAATATCCAGCTGGCTTACGTTCTGCTCCACCTCCACTTTTTCGTTTTGTATAGGATCGAAGATGAGAATCGGAATTCTAAAACTGTTTACTACGTCCTGCTGTGCGGTAGTATTGTCTGGTGTTGCCCAATGATCTGAACAAAAAATAAAAATGGTATTGTTAAACCAGGGTTGATGCCTTGCAGCTGCAAAAAATTGTTGCATACACCAATCATAATACAACATGCTTTTTTCTGCGGGGGTGGCCTTCAATCCAGAAACCCTTTTTGCAAACCCGGTTGTCAGGTTATTGGGATAGTGGGTACTGATATTATACTGCGTAACAAAAAATGGCTGCTCCATGTTTTTCAATTTATCCTGCATAAAGCCCAACACGTATTCATCATGAAGCCCCATGGTATGCTTTTCCATTTTTTTATAACCGGGTATGTCTTCCATAGAATGATATTGCTGAATGCCCAGCCAGTTACAGCATTTTGCAAATCCAAAATCGTCATAATTATCGCCGATAAAAAAAGCGGAGCGATAATTTTTTAAGGCAAGGCGGGAGCCAATGGAAGTTTTTTCAAGATTGATAAAACCCGAATGGTATAAAGGAATATCTGTTATCGTGGGAACAGCACTGAGTATTGCCGTAATGCCTTTGTTTGAACTATAGGAGTAGCTAAACGCATTTTTATAAAAAACCGAATGTTGGCGGAGCGAATCGAAAAATGGCAGGCTGTGCCTGTTTGTTTTGCTGCTGTCAAAA
>CBFGLL010000054.1:0-10780 GCA_965649585.1 uncultured Chitinophagaceae bacterium
CTTCCAGGAATGCTTCCAATTCATCGCCTACTACACATTCACCCACCCCGGCAGGTGTTCCGGTAAAAATAATGTCACCAATGTTCAGTGAGAAATAATTGGATACATGAGCGACGATTGCATCGAAACTGAAAATCATTTTTCCACTGTTTCCCCGCTGCACTTCTTCCCCATTTAATTTAAAGCTGAAGTTTATATTCTTTTTATTGATCTCCGGGGTAATATCTACAAACTTGCCTACAGCTGCAGAGTTGTCGAAAGCTTTAGCTTTTTCCCAGGGCAGTCCGTTCTTTTTAGCTTCTTCCTGCAGGTCACGGGCGGTAAAATCAATACCCACTGTAATTCCGTTGTAATAATTAGATGCGTGGCGCTCCTGTATGTACTTACCGTTTTTGCACACCCGCAATACCAGTTCGCATTCGTAATGTAATTCGTTGGTGAATTCGGGATAATAGAAAGGGGTATGTGCTTGTAAAAGTGCGCTTTTGGGCTTCATAAAAACCACAGGTTCAGATGGAACCTCATTTCCTAATTCTTTTGCGTGGTCTGCGTAGTTTCTGCCAATACATATAATCTTCATTGTAAGGTAGTTTATTGTGGGTTGGGTTCAGGTGGCGAAAATACGCAAAACACATTAAAAAAAGAAAGCAACTTATTCTGTTTGCTTATTTTATACTTAACTGATTAACTAAACTCATGGTTTTGTCGATTCCGATGGCCGCAAAATTTTCTATTGTTTCAACACTTACCTGTATTTTCTGCTTCACCGTTTCAATTTCATCCGGGCGCCATTTAGCCAAAACAAAGTCAGCCTGCATGCCCTTTGGAAAATTATTGCCTATCCCGAAGCGTAGTTTCGGGTATGCATCTGTGCCCAATATTTGCTGAATATCTTTAAGGCCGTTGTGGCCTGCATGGGTACCGGTGGGGCGTAAACGAAGTTTATCGAGTGGTAGCGCCAGGTCGTCCATCACGGTAAGCGTATTTTCCAGGGGAAGCTTTTCTTTATCCAGCCAATATTTAAACGCCCGGCCGCTCAGGTTCATAAAAGTGCTGGGGCAAATGCATACAAAAGTCTTTCCTTTCCACTTTACTTCCGCCCGGTAAGCCAGTCGGTCTACCTTAAACTCTCCTCCATGTTTTGTGGCAAAAGCATGCACTACATCAAAACCGATATTGTGCCGGGTGTTTGCATATTCATTACCGATATTGCCCAATCCAACTATTAAAAACTTACTCATACTAATTACACCAATTAAAACTAATTACACGAATTACAAGCTTCCTCTATTTAAAAAATTCGTGTACCCTGGCTGTCGACAAACGGGTTCGCAAAAATTCGTGTAATCAAACTTATCCCATGTTGTTTAAATACTCCATCAGGTCTGCTTCTGTTTTAACGAGCACATCCCTTGGTTTGCTTCCCTGTGTGGGCCCAACAATACCGGCTGCTTCCAACTGATCCATCAAGCGGCCTGCCCGGTTGTAGCCCAACTTCATACGGCGTTGTAAAAGAGAAGTGCTTCCGCTCTGGCTGGCAACAATTAACCTGGCTGCATCTTCAAACAAGGCGTCTTTATCGTTCATGTCAAAATCACGCCCTTCCAATTCTTTTTCATCTACATACTCCGGTAGCAGGAAGGCCTCGGTGTAGCCACGCTGGTCGCCGATGCAGTCCACAATTTTGTCTACTTCCGGTGTATCAACAAAAGCACACTGCAATCGCACCACTTCGCCGTTGTAACTTATGAGCATATCGCCTTTACCAATCAACTGCTCTGCACCTCCTGTGTCTAGAATCGTGCGGCTATCAATTTTACTACTTACTTTAAAAGCAATACGTGCCGGGAAGTTAGCCTTAATAGTACCCGTGATAATGTTTACAGATGGACGTTGTGTAGCAATAATGAGGTGAATGCCGATGGCCCGGGCCAACTGCGCAAGCCTCGTGATGGGCATTTCCACTTCTTTACCCGCCGTCATGATAAGGTCCGCAAATTCATCTACCACCAGCACAATAAATGGCAGGTATTGATGTCCTTTTTCTGGGTTTAGTTTGCGGGAAACAAATTTTTCATTGTATTCTCTTATGTTCCTGCAGCCGGCTTCCTTCAGCAGGTCATACCGGTTATCCATTTCAATACAGAGCGCATTAAGGGTATGAACCACTTTTTTGGTATCTGTGATAATTGCATCTTCTTCGCCTGGTAATTTTGCCAGGAAATGCCTCTCAATTTTTTTATAGATGCTCAACTCTACTTTCTTCGGATCTACCAACACAAATTTGAGCTGGCTGGGATGTTTTTTATAAAGCAGGGAAACAAGAATTGCATTTAAGCCCACAGATTTACCCTGGCCGGTAGCACCTGCCATGAGCAAATGTGGCATACTGGCAAGGTCCACGATAAAGTTTTCGTTATCTATTCGTTTGCCAATAGCGATGGGCAGGGAGAAATTATTTTTCTGGAATTTTTCTGAGCTCAACAGTGTTTTCATGCTCACCACCGTTTTGCGGGTATTGGGCACTTCGATACCGATGGTACCTTTCCCGGGAATGGGCGCTATGATACGAATGCCCAGTGCAGCAAGGCTCAGGGCAATATCATCTTCCAGGTTTTTGATACGGCTGATGCGCACGCCGGCTGCAGGTATAATCTCGTACAAGGTAACAGTGGGCCCAACGGTAGCTGATATTTTTTGAATCTGAATATCGTAATTACCAAGCGTGCTGATGATCTGGTTCTTGTTATTTTCCAGCTCATTGGGATCCTGCACTATTTTTTCGCTGCCATGACTCTCCAACAAATCGAGCGATGGATATTTATAGTCTCTTAAATCCAGAATGGGATCGTAAGGTTTAAGTTGCTGAACCTTTTCTGGCGTCTTTACCTCTTCACTATCTTCCTCTGATGGTTCGGCCGTTTTTATTTCCAACGCCAAACCGGGTGCATCCATGCCACTGTTAGCCGACTTCGCAGGGCTTACAGGAGTCACCGGGGCCGGAACGGGTATAAGTTCTACCGGGGCCGGAACCCCTTCCGGTTTTTGAGTTACCGGGGGTTCATTTTTTTCGATGATGTCGAGCTCATGTTTAAACACCGGCGATTGGTCTGGCACATTTAGAACACCGGGATGACCTTTTAATGTATTTGCCGATGATCCATCTGCAGTAGTAAATGGGTTGTCATCTTCATCCTCGTCTGAATCAAACTTTTTATTTTTTGGTTTTTCGATGATGAGGCTCGCTTCTTCAGTTTCATGATTTTCCGGAACGGGTGCCTGCTTTTTTTCGGGGAGGTTAAAGCTGGGGTTGAACCTCCAGATAATATAAGCGAGGAAAGCCACTGCTAACAAGGCAATGCTTCCAATTTTGCCGATAGTTTGGTACAGATAATCTTTACTCATGTCTCCCACGGCACCACCCCATGCAAAAGCCTGGCTGCCCATTAACACAGAAGCGGTGATGCTAATTAGCGGCAAACCGATAATGAGGTATTTGATATTTTTTGAGATAGAAAAGATGCGTTTCCCAAAAAACAGGTTAACGCCTACTACAAAAAAGAAGCTGCAAATGAGGTAGGAAGCTATACCGAAACCTTTGTAAATAAAAAGGTGTGAAATAAAGGCGCCAAAAGTTCCCATCAGGTTCGACACTTTTGTATCGGTACCCAATAATAACTTGTAACCGTCTTTAAAAACCTTGTCCTGGTCTTCATCCCAGGTAAATAAATAGGAGGTAAATGCTATAAAGAATAATAAAGCAAGCAGCAGGAAGATGCTTCCCGCAATTTTATGAGTACGCTCATCTTTCAAGAGCTGCTTTACCTCAACTTTTTCTTCTTTTTCTTCCTTTAAGGTTTCCGCAGCTTTTGTATTCGCTTTGATCGATTTTATTTTATTGGCCATCTGTTAAGCAAAGATAACTAAATCAGCCACCGGAGCTAATGCCCGGCTGCTTTACACGTGCAATTTCAACGAATTTATGTAGGTTTGGTGTAAAGCTGCTTATTTGAAAAAATTAATTTTTTCTTGCCTGTGCCTGCTCTGTAGCCTGGTAGGTTCCGCCCAATTGTTGCGGCACCCACAGCTTATTAATACAGATACGGTAAAAAATATCGCTAACCTGCAGGAGGCGGCTTTGCTTTTTATTGACTCCAATCATAATGTGAGTTTCAATACTATTTTATCACAAAATTTTGTTCAGCTAAGTAGTTTCCAGGATGCTAAAAAAATACCTGCAAGGCTGCTGAGCAGCCGTTTTTATCTGCTCTTCAGGGTACATAATAGTTCGGACAGTGCGGTCAGTTATACTTTTTATCCGGGTAAAAACTACCGCCAAATGACATTGTACCGGGTTCAGGGCGATGCCCGGTTTGGAAAATTAGATCAACGGGCAGTTCCCAGTGGTTATTTTAAATTAGTGGTGGCACCGGGCGACAGCACGCTCTTCCTGTTTGAAGGAAAGTTTTTTAAATCAACCGTGAATGACCTGCAGGCAACCCTGATTGCAGATCACCATATCGCAAGTTTTGAAACAAGGCTGTATAAGAGTATTACCAATAAAAAAATCATCGGCATTTTGTTAAGCGGCATGTTGCTGATGATGATCATTGTGGCTTTGCTGAATTACGTGATGAACCGCAAAAAAGAATTTTTGTTCAATGCCTTGTATTCCCTGTGCATGTTCCTGCTGATATTTCTCACCACTTTTCTTACCGGGCAACCTGGCTGGCTGCGGGGATTTTTCTTTAGTTTCCTTGACCTGGTGCTGTTGCTCACAGGCACTATTTGTTATATACAATTTACCCGTTATTTCCTGCAGTCGGGCCGCAGGTTTCCCCGCCTGGATAAAATATTAAAATTTGAAATGCTTTTTTTAGCCTTTGGATTACTGGGCTTTGTATTGTTATTCTTTGGGTTCGAAAACTTTAAAGCAGAGATGCTGTATGAAGACTTGGTGAAGATCACAATGATGGCAACGGCAGTGGTTTACCTGGTGATGGCCTTGTCACAAAAAGATACACTGCTCAATTTTCTTGCTGTGGGGCTTTTGTTCCAGATGGTTTTTTACGTGGTGTCACTTACGCTTAATATCACAGGGGTGAGGGGGCAGGAGGTTTACACATCACCATTTTTTTATTTCCAGCTGGGCGTAATATTATCGGTGCTTTCCTTCCTGGTGGGGTTGTTTTACAAAAACAGGCATGAGTTAATTACCCATATAAAAGAACAGGAAGCGCTGAAAACGGCCGCGGAAAAACAGCAGCTCGAAAATAAACTGGCAATTTATAAAGTACAGCAGGAGGAGCGTAATCGCATCAGCGCAGATATGCACGACGACCTTGGGGCAGGAGTTACTTCCATTCGTTTATACAGTGAGCTTGCAAAAAGCAGGCATGATAGTACAGAGATGCCGGAGCTCGAAAAAATTTCCTCATCTGCCAACGAATTATTGAACAACATGAATGCCATCATCTGGAGCATGAGCAGCCACAACGATACGCTCGGCAACATGGTGAGCTATATCCGCAGTTATGCCACAGACTACCTTGACGATCATAATATTGAAAACAAAATAAGGATACCCGAAAAATTGCCTGCCATTGAAGTGAGCGGTACCATTCGCCGTAATGTATTTTTGGTGATTAAAGAAGCGCTCCACAATATTGTAAAGCACTCGGGGGCTACAAAGGTTACCATTGAATTGAAAAAATTGCCCGAAGGATTTATGCTTACCATTCATGATAATGGCAGGGGCATCGACCATCAAAAATTGCGGCCTAATAGTAACGGTCTAAGAAATATGCGGCAACGTATGGCAGAAATCGCTGTTGATATTACCATAGAAAACCTGGAGGGTACACTCATCACTCTTTACAAAAAAACCAGGTGATCATTTGTTTTTGATGATCACCACCAGTATCCATATCCAGCCGGCAATAAAACACAATCCACCAAATGGAGTGATAGCTCCAATCCATTTATAGCCCGGCTGCACCGCACCCTGCAGAATCGATAACACGTAAAGGGATCCGCTGAATAAAATAGTACCTGCTAAAAACAGCCAGCCGGCATTTTGAATACCGGAATGCGGATATTCTTTATAAAGCATGGCCACGGCCAGTATGGCAAACACGTGGTAAAACTGGTAACGTACACCCGTTTCAAAAGTGGCAATGGCGTTGTTGCTAATATAATTTTTTAACCCGTGTGCGGCAAATGCGCCAAGTGCCACGCTTAGCGCCCCAAGAATTGCTGCCGTAATTAATAATCCCTTATGCATATCATTATTTTTTTTGAAACAGTTGCTGTAATGTGTGAACGTTGATCTGCTCCACATCCACCACCAGCTTTGCCTGCATATAAAAATTTTCCCGTTCTTCTACTTTGTGCTGGATGTAAAACAAAATTTCGTTGCTGTTCATATTTTTTAATAAAGGGCGTACAAAAGGTTCTGCAGAAATGTTTTGAAAAAGGTAGGCAGGTGTTGCTTTTAAATATATAGTAGTGCCCCGCTCATTCATCCAGCCCATATTGTCAAAAAAGCAGGGAGTACCGCCACCACAGGCTACCACGGCGGGTTCCGTGGAAATTTCCCGGAGGGCTGCAGCTTCTGCTTCCCTGAAAAAATCTTCGCCCTTTGTTTCAAAAATATTGCTGATGGACGCCTGTAGTTTTTGTTCAATCACACGGTCCAGATCAATAAATGGCAGGCTGGTTTGCCGTGCCCATTGACCGCCCCAGTAGGTTTTGCCGGAGCCCATAAATCCTAATAAAAAAACAGGTTTGTTGGCAGGAATGGTTGCAGTCATTAGCTGCAAATTAATATTTTAATTCTTCCTCCGGAAATCACCCCTTTTCCAGGCCTTTATAAATTCGTTCCAGGCAAAGGGGTTAAAAATATTCTGCGGAGCCACCTGGCCACTATAAGTGAGTTTTTGAGAATACTGCTGCATATATTGTTTGCTCGCCTCTCTTCCGTCGGTTGGCATAGAAGCCATTAATGCACGGCGGGTTGCATAACTGTTGTTGTTGCGGGCAATAGTGAGCTCATCATCGGGCACATTTGTGTTCACGAAATCTCTTTCAAATTGCTGGCGGGTAGGGCGGGGTTTAATAACGGTAGCGGGCAGGTAAACTGTATCCTGCACCATCAACTGAATTACGCTGTGCTGGTTGCCTTCGAGGTTTGTAGGAATTTTTACGAGGACGGGTTTGTAACCTACGCTCGTGAACTCGATATTATCGCCTTTTAAAGCTACAATGCTAAATACGCCTTTATCGTTGGTGATGGTTCCCCGGTTCTGCCCTTTTACTACCACGCTTACAGCAGGCAGGCCCTGTAGGCTGTCGGCCGTCATTACTACACCGTATAACTGCACCACGGAATCTTTAAAATTCTCAAACTGCGCACTGGCAGAAAAAGGAAGGACAAAAATGGATATAAAAAGGTATAGTAAATTTTTTTTCATGTTTCCTTACACTAGATCGCAAAACTGTTTTGTTGCTGCTTCCCGTACTATTGCTGGCCCGGTTTTTTTTCGGGATACTGCATTTCAATTGTTGAAGATTGGTATGCAGCACAAGTGTGCGACGCAACGATGATGATTAATGAACTAATGCCGGTTACAAAATACCAACATTCCGTAAATGATAAACAAAATAAACCCATCAATGGCTAAATTTGCGGCCTGAACTGCTTTTTAACAAATAATTCAACGGATGAATCAGGAAGATATACTTAAAGCACTGAGCAATGTGCAGGAACCCGATCTTGGTAAAGACCTGGTAACACTCAACATGGTAAAAGATATTGTGATAAATGATAATAAAGTGTCGTTTACAATTGTGCTTACCACGCCTGCCTGCCCAATGAAGGATATGATGAAAATGGCGAGTGAAAATGCCGTGAAATTATTGGTGAATAAAGATGCAGAGGTAACGGTGAACTTTACGAGCAACACCACTACCAAAAGATTGGAAGGCAGCCAGACCCTGGCGGGTGTAAAAAATATTATTGCTGTGGTGAGCGGCAAAGGCGGCGTAGGAAAGAGTACGGTGAGTGCAAACCTTGCATTGGCACTGGCAGAAGGCGGCGCAAAAGTGGGATTGATGGATGCAGATATTTATGGCCCGAGCCAGCACATTATGTTTGGCATAAGAGGCGAAAGGCCATTGATGACCGACGACGGTAGCGGCAAAGGAAAAATTGTGCCGATAGAAAAATTTGGAATAAAAGTGATGAGCATCGGTTTACTGATTGACGAAAAACAAGCAGTAGTTTGGCGTGGGCCGATGGTGAGCAGCGCTATCCGCCAGTTTGTGAGTGATGTGGATTGGGGAGAACTTGATTATTTAGTGATTGATATGCCACCCGGTACAGGTGATATTCATTTAACGGTGGTGCAAAATGTTCCGGTTACTGGTGTGATAGTTGTTACCACCCCGCAACTGGTAGCATTGGCAGATGCTAAAAAAGGGGTAGCGATGTTTGGGCAGGCACAGTTAAAAGTGCCGGTGATTGGTTTGGTAGAAAACATGAGTTATTTCACGCCGGCAGAATTGCCCGAGAATAAATACTACATTTTTGGAAAAGACGGTGGTAAAAACCTGGCAGATGAATTTGATTTAGCATTGCTGGGGCAAATTCCCATTGTGCAGAGCATAAGAGAAGGTGGTGATATAGGGGTGCCCGTGATGGTGAGTGATGACACTATCAGCAAAAAAGCTTTTGAAGAATTTGCAGGCAATGCAGCAAGAAGTATTGCGATGCGTAATGCTAATTTGCCAGCGACGAGGATACAGGAAGTGCTGGAGTAATTTTTTGTGGCAGGAACTTTGTCTTTCTTATACAAACATTTATTGTACATGAAGAAGATCATTATTGCAATCTCCGCAGTATTTTTATTGAGCGCATGCTCTTCCAATAAAAAAATGAGTTCTACCTATACTCCTGGCGAATTCGATAAACAAGGCCACCGTGGTTGTCGTGGCCTGATGCCCGAAAATACCGTGGCAGCCATGATGCACGCCATTCCTTATGTTACCACCTTAGAGATGGATGTGGTGATCACAAAGGATAAAAAAGTGGTGCTGAGTCATGAACCTTTCTTTAATACCGATATCACTACCAAGCCAGATGGAAGCTTTGTAAAACCGGAAGAAGAAAAAAGCCTCAACATCTTCCAGATGAATTATGATGAGGTAAAAAAATATGATGTAGGATTAAAGCCGCATCCCCGTTTTCCCAAACAACAAAAGATGGCGGCATACAAACCCTTGCTATCAGATGTGTTTGATAGCGTAAAGCAATACATGATGACGGCTAAACGTCCGCCTTTGTTTTACAATATCGAAACAAAAAGCCAGCCTGCTTCTGATAATATTTTTCACCCCGCCCCAGGAGAATTTGTTGACCTTCTGATGCAGGTGATCAAAGAAAAAGACATGGAAGAAATGGTGATCATACAGTCATTCGATTTCAGAACACTTCAATACCTGCATAAAAATTATCCCTCTGTTAAAACGGCGATGCTGGTAGAAGCCAATGACAAACGCAGTTTCAGGAAACAATTGGATGATCTTGGTTTTACGCCAAGCATTCATAGCCCGGCTTACCAGATCGTTACTGAAAATCTCATCAAAGAATGCCACGAAAAAAATATCCGCATTATTCCATGGACGGTGAATGATAAAAAACAAATTGAGAAATTAAAATCGATGGGTGTGGATGGCATCATAAGTGATTACCCTGATCTTTTTTAACCCTGTCGGCGGTTTTAACCCCGACAGCGGTTTGACGTAAATCTCCTTGAAGGTTCGATCAATCGCTCGCCATCATAATATCAATATTGAACCTGCTCATCCCAAATAGCAGGTTTCTTTTTTTATTTTCAAATTCTTTTTGGGTGAGGATATGGTAGTCCTTTTCTTTTTTGGATGAATCCGCTCTCATTCGGCTGTTTTTGATCCAGTCGGAATACAGGTACTGGAGTTTTTTGTATTCAAATAGCAGGTTGAGATAAGCTTTGTATCGCTTTTCATCCTGCTGGTAAAATTTGCGGTAATGCTCAATGGCAGAATCCAGTGTGTTTTGAAAGTTTTTTTTATGTTCAGTCATCCATTGAATGCTATCGGTGTTCATGTAGCGGTAGAGCATAATAGAATCCTGTTGCCGGTGAACTTTGCTCACCCATTCATTAAACTCACGGGCTTTTTTTCGTTTTTCCCTCTTGTTGCAGCTATGGTTAAATTTTGCTATACTAATGATCAATAATACAATAGAAATGATCAGGGGTAGTGGTTTCATCAGCAGTTAATCTTATTTAGGCAAGCCAATCCTGTGCGTTGGCAAAGAGTAATTTGTTTTTGGTATTGGTATCGAGATCCATCGACTCGATCAATTTGCCGGGATGATGTTCGCCTAACGGAAACGGATAATCGCTGCCCATACAGATCTTGTCTTCACCCATTACGTCGATAATAAATTTTAATGCTTTATCATCATGTACCAGGCTGTCGATCCAGAACCTGCCTATATAATCTCTTGGATTAGTAGGGTTGTCGATAGCAACAAGGTCGGGGCGCACATTAAAGCCATGTTCAATTCGGCCGATGGTGCCAGGGAATGATCCACCGCCATGTGCAAACGCCACTTTGAGTTTTGGATATTTTTCAAACACACCACTAAATATCATGGCGCAAATAGCACGACTCGTTTCTGCAGGCATTCCCACCAGCCAGGGCAGCCAGTACTTCTGCATTTGTGCTTCGCCCATCA
>CBFGLL010000055.1:0-10630 GCA_965649585.1 uncultured Chitinophagaceae bacterium
GTTGTTTGCAGAGATTTACATCATACTTCATGATTTCAAATTCGGCATCGTTGTACAGAAAATCACCGCCTCTTGGCCGGATAATAGGGAAGAGGTGAATATTTACATTCTTCCTGGCCTGTTTAATAAATCCATAAGAAGGAGTGGTTCCTCCTTCGCCGGGATTATCACAAAGTTCAATGCGATGCGCACCGGCAGCCTGCGCCTCAATGCATGATTGAATGGTAAAAGCGATGAGTTCGAGTTTCATTGTTTAAGGCAGAAGGTTGAAGGTAAAAGGCGGGAGGTTCATATCAGGAATTTTGATGGCACAATTTTATTTTCTGTGTCGGTTTTTATTGAATACACAAATCCTTTTTGAATGGAAAAGGCCCCTACCTGGCCTTTTTTGTTTACTGCTAGAAACCCAACCTGCAGTGTTTTTGCTTTTTCCCTGTCTCGTTTTACTATTCGTTGAATCGCTTTTTTACAGGCAGCTTCCGGGCTGTAGCCCTGGCGCATTAATTCTACCACCAGGTGTGTGCCACAGATGCGTATCACTTCTTCGCCTAAGCCGCTGCTGGTGGCTGCGCCCACTTCGTTATCTACAAATAAACCAGCGCCAACAATGGGCGAGTCGCCGGCACGGCCATGCATTTTAAATGCCATACCACTGGTGGTTACCGCACCCGATAGGTTGTTGTGGATGTCTAAAGCCAGTAAGCCCATTGTATCGTGGTTAGGAACTCCATTGTCGAAAAACGGGGGAGCAAAAGGACCGTTTTGTTTTTTACTTCCCTCTCCCGCCGGCTGATTTTCAATATTGATCACAGGAGCATATTCACTTTTTTTCAACCACTGATTATACGCTTTTTTTGCATCTTCGCTAAGCCCGGCAGGCTCTAGCGGAAACCCATTTTCAATAGCAAATTGTTGCGCACCAGCCCCCACCAACAACACATGAGGCGTTTTTTCCATCAGCCTTCTTGCAACGGCAACGGGGTGTTTTATTCTTTCCAATCCTGCTACGGCACCACAATTAGATAAGTGATCCATTATACAGGCATCGAGTGTTACAATGCCGTCCCTGTCGGGATAACCTTTTAATCCTACACAACAATCATTTTGTGTTTCCATAAACATGGCGCCTGCTTCCACTGCATCCAGCGCTGTGCCCCTGGCTGCTAAAACTTTCCACGCTTCGGCATTTACTTTCATACCGCTATCCCAGGTAGCAATCACGAGCGGTTTTTTAGGTGCGCTTCCAAAACCTTGTAGCCCAATGCTGCCAAGACCTACAGAACTAAGGCGCAAAAAATCTTTTCTATTCATACATATTGGATCAATGCCTGTTGATGGCAAGTTTTCTTATCATTTGTTCTGATACGGTTTCAGCATAGGGCCCGAATGCGCTGTGCAAAACACCTTTGATATTACCATCCGGGGACTCTACCGCATACACCACATCTTCGTCTGATGGATTGGTAGCACCTTCAAAACGGTGTACCTCCGTTATTTCGAATTCCGACGGGTTGAGGCAGAGATCTGAACTGGTACACTGCAGTTTATCGAAAGCAATATTAAAGTCAAGTGTGTAACCTCTTTTTTTTAGTCCTTCAAATGCGGCTACTACGGTATCGTAATGGTTCATAGTAAAAATTTTTTTGTTTGAAGCACTTCCGGTAAATCAGGCACGCAAATGGCTGTTTACTCGTGCAGTAAAGCTAATTGAAATTCTGTAAATGGGCCCTTGCAAAAGCCGTTACGAAAGATTACTTAAATTGCATTAGTTAGATAAAATATATGAGTAAAAAGAAAAAAGAAAGTAGCAGGAAAAAATCTTCCCAGGTAAAATTGTTGAAAGGCAGGCTGGATATCAGCCGGAGCGGGATGGGTTTTGTAGTGGTAGAAGGCCAGGAAACAGATATTATGGTGAAGCCCAACAACTTTGGTAAGGCTTTTCATGGCGATACCGTGCGGGTACAGGTGAATAATGATGCAGGAAGGGGCAAGCGCCCGGAGGGAATCATTACCGATGTAGCGGAACGCAAACAAACAGAGTTCAGCGGCACCATCGACATGGGCAATAAAAATGTAGCATTTTTTGTGGCAGGTACCGAAAAACCTATTCCCGATTTTTATATTCCCATCGAAAAACTGAATGGCGCAAAAGATGGAGACCGGGTAGTAGCCCGTTTTGTTAAATGGGATAAAGATGACCGCAAACCGGAAGGAGAAGTGGTAACGGTAATGAGTGCAAAAAACGAAGGCGACCTTGCCATGAAAGAAATACTGGTAGATGCTGGTTTCCCCCTGGCATTTGATGAAGAAGTGTTAAAGGAAGCCAATGCATTGAGTGATAGAATTACCAGGGAAGAAGAAAGAAAAAGAAAAGACTTCAGGGACATCCTAACTTTCACTATTGACCCGGTGGACGCAAAGGATTTTGATGATGCTTTGTCTATCAGGAATCTCGACAATGGCAATTATGAAATCGGTGTTCATATTGCTGATGTAAGCCATTTTGTAACACCGGGAACCTTGCTTGATAAAGCGGCTTACGAAAGGGCCACGAGTGTGTATTTACCTGACAGGGTTAACCCCATGTTGCCTGAAAAAATTTCCAATGAATTGTGTTCACTTCGCCCGCAGGAGGATAAGTATACTTTCTCGGCAGTTTTTCAAATCACCAACAAAGGAGAAGTAAAACATAAATGGATTGGGCGCACTATCATCCACAGTAACCATCGATTTACGTACGAAGAGGTACAGCAGATTATTGAACAAAAGGATGGCCTGCATTATAAAGCAATCCTGTTGCTGAATGATCTTGCACAAAAGTTCAGGAAAGAACGTTTTAAAAACGGCGCCATTAATTTTTCATCACAGGAGGTGAGGTTTAAATTAGATGAAGACGGTAAACCAATTGCTGTAGAAGTAAAGGAAAGTTTTGAAGCCCATCAACTGATACAAGACTTGATGCTGCTGGCCAACCGAACAGTTGCGGAGCATGTATCAAAAATAAAAATCAACAAAGAGCCGGTCCCTTTTCCATTCCGTATACACGACGAGCCGAGTGAGGAAAAGCTGCTACCGTTTGTAGCGTTTGCAAAAAAATTCGGGTACAAATTCGATATGAAGGATGAAATGGCGGTGGCTCATTCATTTAATAAATTATTGAAAGAAGTGCATGGTAAACCAGAACAGCACGTACTGGAGCAATTGGGTATTCGCACCATGGCGAAAGCAGTTTACACTTCAGAAAATATCGGGCACTACGGATTGGGCTTTGAACATTATTGCCATTTTACTTCTCCCATCAGGCGTTACCCTGATGTGATCGTGCACCGCATTTTGCAGGAGATCATCGACAAAAACCTGAAGGTAGATAAGAAGATGGAGGATAAATGCAAGCATTGCAGCGACAGGGAACGAAGCGCCATGGAGGCAGAAAGAGCTGGGAACAAATACAAGCAGGTGGAATACATGAAAGATTTTCTTGCAGAAGAATTTGATGCCGTTATAAGTGGCGTTTCCAGCTTTGGATTTTGGGCAGAAACTGTGGAACACAAATGTGAAGGCCTGGTAAGTGTGCGTGACCTGAGCGACTTTGATGATTTTAGGCTGGATGAAACCGATTATGCATTGGTAGGTGGCAGAACAAAAATGAAATTCAGGATGGGTGACAAAGTGAGAATTAAAGTAGTGACCGCCAACCTCACCAAAAGGCAACTTGATTACGAGTGGGTGGCGGATAAAAAAGCGCCCGTGAAAAAAACAAAAGAAGAAAGGCGTAAAACAAAGAAGAAATAAGATCGGTTCGCTAATAATTCTCCGGGAGAACCTCAGCGGCTGATCATCTATTTTAAACAACAAATGAATTCCTACAAAACTAACGCTGCTTTGTTTGAGAAGCAGTTTGCGAAAAGGCATTTTCCTTTATCGCCATCCAGTTTATACGATGCCTCACAATATATTTTGCAGATTGCAGGCAAAAGAGTGAGGCCGGCAGCGGTGCTGATGGGCAATGAATTATTTGATGATCTGCACCCTGATGCACTCAACGTAGCCAATGCTGTTGAGTTGTTTCATAATTTCAGTTTGATTCATGACGATATAATGGACAAAGCTCCTCTAAGGAGGGGCTTGCCCACTGTACACCAGCAATTTGGTGAAAACAGTGCCATACTTGCCGGAGACGTGATGCTGGTGAAGGCCTACGAATGTTTGAGCAATATTGATAGCCGCTATATTTCCCCTGTTTTAAATTTATTCAATAAAACTGCAAGGGAGGTTTGCGAAGGGCAGCAGATAGATATTGACTTTGAAAAAAGAGAACAGGTAAACCAGGATGAATACTTGGAGATGATCACGCTGAAAACTTCTGTGTTACTGGCAGCATGCCTGCAGTTGGGCGCCATCCTTGGCGGCGCCAGCCTCGGCAACCAGCATCATATTTATGAGTTTGGTAAAAACCTGGGCATCGCATTCCAGGTGCAGGATGATTACCTTGATTGTTTCGGCGATCCCGAAAAATTCGGTAAGCAGGTGGGAGGAGATATTCTTGCAAACAAAAAAACATTCCTGCAGATCCATACCTGGCAGGTGGCAAATGAGCAACAAAAAAAGCAGTTGCAACAACTGAACAAAGAAGACGGACCTCAAAAAGTGGCTGCAATGGTGAACCTCTATAAAGCATGTGGAGTAGATAAATGGGCCACTGAATTAAAGGCAACCTATTATAACAAGGCGCTGCATGAACTGGAAGAGGTTGCCGTATTAAGTGCAAGGAAACAACCCTTGCAGGCCTTAGCTGCATTTTTGCTGGAAAGGGATTCCTGATTTGAGTATCGGTAGCTTCAAATAAAAATAATTCGCTATTTTTCCGACTTCATAAACCAAACTTACATGCCTAATTCTTTGTTCAGGAAGAAAAGTATACACAACATTTTAAGGGAAAATGAACAATCCCAGGGTCACCCCGGCGGGTTAAAAAAAGTGTTAGGTGTGCGTGACCTAACCTTTCTTGGTATTGCTGCTGTAGTGGGCGCCGGAATTTTTTCTACCATTGGCAGCGCCGCTTTTAATGGCGGCCCGGGCATTTCCATTCTTTTTGTAATTACCGCTATTACCTGCGGATTTTCTGCGCTTTGTTATGCAGAGTTTGCGAGTCGTGTACCCGTAGCCGGTAGTGCCTACACCTATTCGTATGTAACTTTTGGTGAAATAATTGCCTGGATCATTGGCTGGGCGTTAATACTTGAATATGCTATCGGGAATATCGTGGTGGCTATTAGCTGGAGTGGATATTTTAATAACCTGCTGGTACATATTTTTAATATTCACCTGCCAGACTGGATGCTGGTTGATCCGCAAACTGCGGGCAGCGCTTTTAAGGAAGCCACCGCAGCACTCGCCAACCCCGCAGCACTGGACGCTGCATCGCTCCAAAAATACAATTTTGCAGTAGAGGCTTACAACAACGCACCTACCATTGGCGGAATGAAAGTGTTTTTTAATCTTCCTGCTTTTGTGATTGTAGCGTTGATTACCTGGGTGGCCTACCGCGGAATAAAGGAGAGTAAGCAGTCGGCAAACTTTATGGTGATCTTTAAACTGGCGGTCATCATTTTTGTAATAGTGGCAGGCGCATTTTTTGTGGATACCAATAACTGGACACCATTTATGCCAAATGGTTTTGAAGGTGTGTTAAAAGGTGTATCGGCTGTATTCTATGCCTACATTGGCTTTGACGCTATATCTACTACAGCAGAAGAATGTAAAAATCCCCAGCGGGATATGCCGCGGGGGATGATTTATTCCTTATTGATCTGTACAGGCTTGTACATATTAATTGCATTGGTGCTCACCGGTATGGAAAATTATGCATCGTTTAAAGATGTAAATGATCCATTGGCATTTGTATTTGAAACAAGGGCTCCCTGGATCGAAAAAATAGTTTCCATCAGTGCAGTAGTAGCAACTACAAGTGTTTTATTGGTTTTCCAGATCGGGCAGCCACGCATTTGGATGAGTATGAGCCGTGATGGTTTGTTGCCTAAAAAATTCAGGGAAATACACCCGAAATACCAGACACCCGGTTTTGCAACCCTGGTTGCCGGGCTTATTGTTGCGTTGGGTGCATTGTTCATCGAAGGCGGATTGGTAACAGATCTTACCAGTATCGGAACCTTGTTTGCATTCGTGTTAGTGTCTGGAGGGGTATTGTTGTTGCCAAGGGTGGTAAAAGAAAAAGGAAAATTCAACCTTCCTTATATTAATGGCCAGTTTATCGTGCCAATAATACTTGGCATATTCATTTTCCTTGTAAGGCATCGTATCCTGGATGCATTTACAAATATTGGTAATGAGGGCTACCAGGAAATTTTATTTTTAGTGTACCTCGTGATAGCAGTTATACTGGCGGTGTTGACCTTTATGAGAAAGTATTCATTTATTCCCATCATGGGCGTTCTAACCTGCATGTATCTTATGATAGAAATCCCTGCTATTAGCTGGCTTTGGTTTTTTGCGTGGATGGGGCTGGGCCTTGCCATTTATTTTTTGTATGGATACCGCAACAGCCGCCTGGCTGCAAATGGCTCAACATAATTGAAACAAAATTGCTTTTGTAACTTTGCCTGCTGACAATACCAGCAGGCTTTTTTTTATGAAATATCAAGTGGGCGATAAAATTATAGTACTGCATTCTGATGAAGAAGGGCAGGTGGTGGACATCATTAATGAAAAAATGGTGATGATAGAAGTGCGTGGAGTAAAATTTCCGGCCTATATGGACCAGATAGACTTTCCTTACTTCAAAATGTTTTCGCAAAAGAAAAAAGAGATCCCCAAAAAAAAGATTTTCATTGACGAGATAAAAAAAGAAAAAAAACCGGTCCGTAAAAAAACAGGTGATGGGGTACTGCTAAGTTTTGTTCCGATTTTTGACAAAGACGTTTTTGATGATGACCTGGTAGATAAACTCAAAGTTTATCTAATTAACCAGGATGAAGAAACTTACCAGTTTGATTATAACCTGTACTTTGGCGGAGATCATAATTTTCAATTAAAAAATACGCTGGAGCCTCTTTCAGATTTTTACCTGCACGATGTGGACTTTGATGATATGAGCGAGAGCCCAAAATTTGATGTAGTTTTCTCGTTAAAAAACGAGAACAAAAAGAAGGCACCGTACTTTGAAACCAGCATAAAACCCAAGGGCAAACAGTTATTTAAAAGAATTGAAGAACTGCAAAAAAACAATGAAGCATCCTTTAGCTACGAGCTTTTTAAAATCTATCCTGATAAAGTAGAAGAGGAAAAAGTAGACCTTAGTAAATTAGGCAATGCAGGCTATAGGGTGTACGATGCAAAAGATACCCGCAAACACCTGCCGCCTGCACGTTCTGTAATCGACATCCATATTGAAAAGCTTACTGATAACTGGAAGCATCTCAGCAATTTTGAAATATTGAACCTGCAGCTTGCTGAGTTTGAAAAATACCTCGACCTCGCCATTGCTCATCACCAAAAGGAATTTATCGTTATCCACGGTGTGGGGGAGGGTAAACTCCGTGAAGAGATACACGAAATACTAAAATACAAACCGGAAGTAAAATCTTTTGTGAACCAATACCATCACTTGTACGGTTATGGCGCTACAGAGATTTTTCTTAAATAGCTGTAGAAAATAACCTTGGTAGATTAGGATCAAAATCCCGGTGGTAACTACTATTCTTCAGCGTATCTTTTGCGCAAAATAATGCGGAGTACCAGCAGCCCTACAATGGCAGCTATTACAGAAGCAACCATGATGCTCACTTTAGCTGTTTCAATAGCTGTTTGATCTGTGAACGCCAGTAGTGCTACAAAGATGCTCATGGTAAAACCGATGCCTGCCAACAGGCCCACGCCCAAAATATGTTTCCATTCAAGACCTTCCGGCAGTTTACACCAGCCA
Source organism: uncultured Chitinophagaceae bacterium (assembly GCA_965649585.1). GTDB lineage: Bacteria > Bacteroidota > Bacteroidia > Chitinophagales > Chitinophagaceae > Ferruginibacter. The sequence goes on from CBFGLL010000055.1 coordinate 7,943, forward strand.
ATGGCTACTGCAAGGCCAGTAAATAGCAGAATACCTATGGGTTTCCCCGCTACAAGCCCTGTAATGATACCAAGGGCTTCAGAACTTTGCAGGCTTTGCATAACCCCCGGTGCTATGTACAGTGCAGTATTGGCCAGGGCAAATAAAGGAACAATTACAAAGGCCACTGGTTTATGCAGAAAGTGTTGCAGCCTGTAGGAAATTGATTTTTCTGAACCATCCCCAAAAGGAATTGCAAATGCGGTTAAAACACCGGCGATAGTTGCATGCACCCCTGAATGCAACATGCAATACCAGAGCGCAATCCCTGCTAGCAGATAGGGTAGTAATAAATGTACTTTAAGCCGGTTGAGGATTAACATCAAAGCAAAACATCCAGCCGCCAGGCCCAGGAACCACCAGTTGATACCTGCGGAATAAAATATAGCGATTACCAGTATGGCGCAAAGATCATCGATTACGGCAAGGGCGGTGATAAACACTTTTAAATTAGTTGGCACCCTGTTTCCCAGTAAGGAGAGCATCCCAATGGCAAAGGCGATATCAGTAGCCATGGGAATGCCGGCGCCACTTTGGTATGCTGAGCCATAATTGAAAGCCAGGTAAATGCCAGCCGGAATAATTACACCCCCTAAGGCTGCTATTGCAGGAAACAGCGCCTGCCGAAACTTGCTGAGTTCACCTACGTACACTTCTCTTTCGAGTTCCAACCCAATTAGCAAAAAGAAAATAGCCATGAGTCCATCGTTGATCCAATGGGTGATGCTATGGCCATTAAAATTAAGATTCCAGAAGGCGGTATATTGCTCCCCGGCCGCACTGTTTGCAAGGATCAGGGATAATAAAGTGCAGATGATAAAGATAAGGCCACCTGCTTTTTCACTATTAAAAAAATTCTGAAAAATTTTCGAAAGCTTCATCCGGTAAAAATACAATTCCTATTTAAGTGTACGTTTTTTGATCATACCCCCCTTCATATCCTTTACGCTCACCATTACCACAAATGCGTTGGGGTCTATCTTTTCAATTTCGTATTTCAAGCGTCCTATTTCCAGCCGGGTAACAATGGTGTACAATATCTTCATGTCGTAATACTTTTCGCCGCTTTTGCCATAACCTCTTTCTCCCTTGTAAACAGTAATTCCCCTACCCATTTTGTTGATGATGATCGATCGTATGCGATCTGCTTTGACGGAGATGATGGTAACCCCCACATATTCTTCAATACCTTCTATGATAAAGTCTACTGTTCTGGATGCCGACAAATAAGTAAGCATGGCATACAAGGCCGTTTCAATTGATATAAGCCAGGCTGCTGCCGAAAAAATGAGCACATTCACAATTAGTATTATATCACCAATAGTGAGCCCCGATTTTTTACTTACAAAAATGGCCAGCACTTCTGTACCATCAATTACGGCACTTCCCCGTACAGCCATACCAATGCCAGCGCCCAGGAAAAAGCCGCCGAAAACCGCCACCAGTACTTTATCGCTGGTGATATGCGGATAAGGAAAAAAGGCCACGCATGCTGCAAGGCCAGCAATGGCAAGCGCCGTTTTGATGGCAAACCTTTTTCCAATAATGTTGTAGCCAAGGATCAAAAAGGGAGTGTTGACCAGCATCAGCAGTACAGGAAAACTTAAGCCCGTTAATTGTGATATCAGCAAAGAGATACCCGTGGCGCCACCGTCCAGGAAGTTGCTGGGCAATAAGAATCCCCTCAACCCGAAGCCGGCAGATAATATCCCGATGATGATCAGGAACAGGTCTGTAATACTTTTTCTTACCGCTACTTTTAATTCGATAAACCTGCGGGCGTCACTGATGTTATCAAAATTTGTTTCCCCCCGCAGCCACCGGAAAAATGTATCCAGGATCCGAATACTTCTTTTCGCCATATTTCAATATTGACTATTTTTTCATGTACTTCCAATTTCTTCCTTTGCCTTCCGCAATCCACTCAATGGCTGTTTCCATGCGTTTGTTGCGGGTACCTTCTGTTTTTGCATCTTCCAGCCATTGAACGTAATCTTTTTTAAAGGAAGGAGAAAATTTTTCGAAGGCAGCTTTTGCGGCTTTATTTTTATGAATCGCTTTCAAAAAATAATCAGGAATTACCAGGGGCGGTTTTTCTGCCGCTTTTTTTGCTTTTATTTTAACGCCATCATCGTTTAGTTTCATGGCCTGTTTAATATACTCGCCCATGATTTTTGCGGGTGGAAGATCTTTAACCGATTGTATTTTTCCAAAATGGCCCATGCCACTTTTACTTTCGCTGGTAAAAATATTTTCTTTATCCTCCATGAGGGAAGCTTTCCAGAAACCAAAGGAACAGTGTTCTTTAAAGGATGCCATGCTGCATAACATTTCGCCTTTGTAATCGAAATGCGGGAAGCTCCACTTCATGGTTTCTTCCACGTTCGGGCAGTTTTTATGAACGATTTTGCGGATATGCTCCAGGATGGGCTTCGCAAATTCTGCAGACTTAGCAATGTAGGCATCAATGCGCTTATCTGTTGACATAATTCTGTTTTTTTAAAAGTACAAAATATAAAGCAGAGCAGAAATCTTATCATTATTTGATAATTTCAAAACCTAAATTCTATGTATGGCAGCTTATTCCCCCGGTAAAACACTTAGCTTTTTGATTTCGATCATTGGTTTGCTCAGCCTGGTAACGCAGTT
>CBFGLL010000056.1:0-10454 GCA_965649585.1 uncultured Chitinophagaceae bacterium
GTGCCAACTGCTTTGTTAAATATGTTTTTCCAATCCAACATGAATTTTAATTTAGTCATTAAGTCAATTGTCACTGAGTCATTTTATTCATTCGAAGGCCCTCAATGACTAAATGACTAATGACATCAGAGATCCTTTACCGCCTGCTTAAACTGGTTGCCCCTGTCTTCATAATTTTTGAACAGGTCGAAACTTGCACATGCGGGGCTCAGCAACACCACATCTCCTTTGTTTGCAAAATGAAATGCAGCTTTTACTGCATCTGCAGCATTATCGGTGTTCACCATCAGCGAAACAATATCACCAAATGCCTCATGCACTTTCCTGTTATCGGTGCCCAGGCACACGATTGCTTTTACCTTTTCTTTTACAAGATCAGCCAGCAGCGCATAATCATTTCCTTTATCAACCCCACCCAGGATGAGGATAACCGGGTTGTTCATACTTTCCAATGCATACCAGGTGCTATTGATATTGGTAGCTTTACTATCGTTGATGAACGTAACGCCCCTCACCGTTCCTACAGGTTCCATCCTGTGCTCAAGACTCTCAAAAGTTTGAAGCGCCTCCCTTATTTTTTCCTTGCGGATGTCGATTGCTGTAGCTGCCATACTTGCTGCCATACTGTTGTATTGGTTGTGTTTTCCTTTGAGCGTAAAATCATCTACACTCATTTGCATTTCTTCTGTTTTCCATTTCAGGTGCATTTTTGCATTGGCTAAATAGGCACCTTGTGGCAGTTCTTTACTCATGGTAATTGGGGCTAGTCTTGATTTGATAGAATATTTTTGAATGTTTTGCATTGTTGTTTCATCGTCTAAACAAAAAATAAAAACATCATCTTCAGTTTGGTTTTCAACGATCCGGAATTTGCTGTCGATATAGTTTTGCACCTTATAATCGTAACGATCCAGGTGATCTTCGGTAATATTGATCAACACCGCAACATCTGGTCTGAAAGTTTTAATGTCGTCGAGCTGGAAAGAACTTATTTCTGCTATGTACAAATCCTTCGGCGCCACTGCCACCTGTTTGGCAAATGAAAAACCAATGTTGCCGACCAAAGCGCAATCCAATGCTGCCAGCTGGCACATGTGGTAGATAAGCGAAGTGGTAGTGGTTTTTCCATTGCTACCAGTGATGGCGATGATCTTACTATCGCCTTTATGCCGATAAGCCAGTTCAATTTCACTGATCACCGGGATGCCTGCCGCCCTGATCTTTTTCACGATGGCACTCTTTTCAGGGATGCCCGGGCTCTTCATCACTTCTGTTGCATTTAAAATAAGTTCTTCTGTGTGTTTCCCCTCTTCAAATGCAATAAGGTTTTGTTCCAACTCTTCTCTAAAGCTTTTTTGAATCTCCCCTGCATCACTCACAAACACATCATACCCGTGCTGCTTAGCCAATAGCGCTGCACCTACACCGCTTTCGGCGGCTCCGAGTATGACCATTCTTTTGTTCAAGGCTCCAACGTTTTTTAAAATGGTTTTTCAACAGTATTGAGATTAACAGGACAACTTTTTATTTCCTGTGTTCTCAACAAAAAATTGGTTCTTCAACAAGCATAGAATTTAACAGGTACCATTACCTGCGGTTCCGGGTTTTAAAAAAGTGGTTCTTCAACAGCATTGAGATTAACAGGACAACTTTTTCTTCCTGTGTGATCCTCAACAAAAAATTGGTTCTTCAACAAGCATAGAATTTAACAGGTATCGTTACCTGCGGCTTCTAAAAATTGGTTCTTCAACAAGCATAGAATTTAACAGGTATCGCTACCTGTGGTTTCTAAAAAATTGGTTCTTCAACAGCATAGAATTTAACGGGTCCATCAGGGTTTTCACAAGGTTTCATATTTTGGTTTTCCAAAATGAATTACCTCAGTTTGAGTGTAACTATTGCCATCGCTACCGACAGGATAGTCACGATCCAAAACCGAACAGCTATCTTACTTTCATGATATCCTAATTTTTGATAATGATGGTGTAAGGGGCTCATCAAAAACACCCGCCTTCCTTCTCCATACTTACGTTTGGTGTATTTGAAATAGCTCACCTGTATCATTACACTTAAATTCTCCACCAAAAACACAATACAAAAAATAGGTATCAATAATTCTTTCCTTACGATGATGGCCAGCGCTGCAATAATTCCGCCAAGAGCAAGGCTGCCGGTATCTCCCATAAACACCTGCGCCGGGTAGGAGTTATACCATAAAAAGCCAACACATGCCCCCACGAATGCCGCTATAAAAATGCTCAGCTCTCCCAGGTTGGGTATATACATGATGTTGAGATACTCCGCCAGCTTTATATTACCACTTACGTATGCGAATATGCCCAGGCAGATACCAATGATCGCACTCACACCGGTGGCAAGTCCATCCAGACCATCCGTGATGTTAGCTCCGTTGGATACCGCTGTTACAATAAATATTACAATGAGGATGTACAAAATGTAAGTGTACTTTTCCCAACTGGCCGGCAATAACCTGGCATAATTAAATTCATGGCTTTTTACAAATGGTATGGTGGTGATCACCGTTTTTGCATCAGTAAAATACCTGGTACGTCCATCAACAACTATCGAATCGTACTTTACCGGTTCCTTTTGTTTATTCACGGAAGGCAACTGCGCCTGCGAAGGAAAATATTCTCTTTTCACCACCACGTTATCATTAAAGTAAAGCGTAGCGCCAACGATGACTCCCAGCATTACCTGCCCGAATATTTTAAATTTCCCGGCCAGTCCGTCTGCATCCGTTTTTTTATAATCAATTCCTTTTTCCTTGGCAATACGTTTTGCACGCAGTTTTAAATAATCATCTATAAAACCAATGGCGCCCAGCCATACTGTGCACAAGAGCATAAGGCGGATATACACTTTATCCAGGTTTGCCAGCAACAAAGTTGGAATTACAATGGCCAGTATGATGATGATACCTCCCATAGTAGGGGTACCTTTCTTTTGTTGTTCTCCTGCCAGGCCAAGATCCCTCACTGTTTCGCCGAGTTGTTTTCTTTGTAGGAACCTGATGAGCTTTTTGCCGTACACCGTAGTGATCACCAGTGACAATATCATGGCCAGCAACACCCTGAAGCTGATGAATTGAAACAGCCCTGCCCCGGGGAAGGAGAAGTCTTCATTAACTAACCAATCAAATAAATGATACAGCATGGTTTTGATATGGGCAATATTAGTCGCCCGGTTTTTCTTTTAGTATCAAGAGATCCTATTTATCCAACAACACAAATAATTCCTTCAATATTTTCTTATCATCAAAATCGTATTTCACACCTTTTATATCCTGGTATTTTTCATGTCCCTTACCAGCGATTAATACGATATCATTTTTTGAACTCAAACTCACAGCGGTTTTAATCGCTTCTTTTCTATCAGCTATGCTGATATATTTTTTTCTCCCTGCAATGCTTACTCCTTTTTCCATATCCTCAATAATCGCCTGCGGATCTTCATTCCTGGGGTTGTCAGAAGTAAAAATCACTTTATCACTATGTGTTACGGCCACTTCTGCCATCAGCGGTCGTTTGGTTTTATCCCGGTTGCCCCCACATCCCACTACAGTGATGATCTTCTCATTTCCCTGCCGCAGGTTCTTTATTGTTGCCAGCACATTGATCAAAGCATCTGGTGTGTGGGCGTAATCCACAATACCTACCACTTTTTCGTTTGCACTCAGCGTATAATCAAACCTGCCTTCTGCACCGTGCATACCACTCAATTGTAGCAGTGCCTCATTTTTGTCAACACCCAAACAAACAGCCGCACCAAACACCGCCAACAGGTTATAAGCATTGAACTCACCGATCAGCTTAAAGTGCACTTCCATTTCGTTGATCAGCATATGCAAACCAGCGAGGCTGTTGTCTAACACTTTACCTTTAAAAGCAGCCATGGTTTTTAAACTGTAGTAGTACTTTTTTGCCTGCGTATTCTGCAACATCACTGCTCCTCTTTTATCATCTGCATTGCTAATGGCAAAAGCAGTTTTTGGCAGATCGTCGAACCATGATTTTTTTACCCGGATATATTCATCAAATGTTTTGTGATAATCCAGGTGATCATGGGTGATATTGCTGAACAATGCACCGGTAAATGTGAGTCCGGCAATTCTTTGTTGCTCTATTGCATGGCTACTACATTCCATAAACACATACTCGCACCCCGCATCCAGCATTTGCTTCAGCAGCTGGTTCAAACTAATGGGATCCGGCGTAGTGTGGGTAGCTTCATACACCTGTTCTCCTATTTGATTTTGTACCGTGCTTACCAAACCACAGGTAAAACCCAACGATGAAAAGAGCTTGAATAACAGGGTAGCAATTGTTGTTTTACCATTTGTACCCGTTACCCCTACCAGTTTTAGGTGATTGGTAGGTTCACCATAAAAGCGATGTGCCATCCATCCTGCCGCCGCTCCTGTATTGTTTACCTGCACCCAGGTAATTCCTTCCTTTAATTCAGCCGGCAACTGCTCACACACAATTGCAATAGCACCTTTCTCAATTGCGGCTGTAATAAAATCGTGACCATCTACAGCACTACCCTTTACAGCAATAAAACAACTTCCTTTATCCACTTTTCTCGAATCAGTATGCAGAGCGGTAATATCAATATCTGTTTTACCTACCACTGACCGGATCGCTGTTTTATATAATAATTCCTGCAACATTTAATTTAACAGCAATTGAATCTGCTCCCCTTTTTTATACTGAACTCCTGCAATCAGGCTTTGATCTATTACCCTACCTCTTCCTTTTATTGCTACTTTTAATCCTTTGTTCTCTAATAAGTACACTGCATCTTTTAAACCCAGCCCAACAACATTGGGCATGGTGGATCCCGTTGTTGACGCATACTCCGGAATACCCATGGAAATATTCCTGTTCTTCATTGCTGCGCCTCTCCAGTATCCGCCGGTTGCTGAATCATTAAATACCAGGTTCATGCCGCGGCAAATGGAATGCAGGTCGTATTTTATTCCATTGAACTGGTAAGCAAATGTGTCAACGGCATTAATTTTTGCCAGGCTGTTGCTGCCGATAAAACGGCCATAAATTTTGTCGGCTATTTCTTTAAACACCCTGCCGGATACATCTGCACCATATATTTTTTTAGACTCTCTTGTGTTTTGAATCACCACAGCCATAGTGTACATCGGTTTTTCTGATGGGAAATAACCCATAAAACTTGCCTGGTAAATTTTGTTGCCTTTGTTATAGCCTTTATTATCCAGCGCACTCACGGCTGTACCCGTTTTGCCGGAGATGGAGTATAAAGAATCATACAAAATGCGGTGACCGGTTCCTCGAACACTATCCACCACTGCACGCAAACAGGCTTGTGCCTGCCTGATGGTTTCTTCGCTGCAGATGCGCTCTTCCAATACTTCAGGCTCTACCAGTTTAACATCAACCCCGTAATGACGAATAGCATTTACCAGGTAAGGCTTCATCATTTTTCCGTTATTGGCAACAGCATTGTAGAGCATCAGCATATGCAGGGGCGTTACCAATTCTTCGTAACCATGCGCCATAAAAGGAAGGGTTGTTTTGCCCCAGCTTTTTTGTGTAGGCTTTTTTACAGTTGGTTTTCCTGAACTGGCAATGATGTCGATCCCTGTTTCTTTATCAAGACGGAATTTTGATAAATGATCTGTGAATTTTGAAGGATTGGGTGAATAAAAGTCATTCACCATTTTGGCAAATGCTACGTTGCTGCTTTGTAAAAAAGCTTCTTTTACCGAAACGGTGCCTGTGCCCAGGTGCGAATCTTTAATACGTAGTCCATGGAAATACATGATGCCGGGGCCGCAATCCACCAGGCTTTCGTTGGTTACATATTTATCTTCCAGCAAACTCAGCAAGGTAGCGAGTTTAAAAACGGAGCCAGGTTCTGTTGCCTTGCCTATACCATAATTCAGGTCTTCGATGTAAGAACCATCCGGCTGTAAACCCAGGTTGGCAATGGCTTTTATTTTGCCGGTGGCAGTTTCCATTACAATAGCGGTGCCGTGTAACGACTTATTATCCACCAGCATTTTCATCAGTGCATTTTGAGCAACATCCTGTATATACGTGTCGAGCGTAGTGATGATATCTTTTCCATTTACAGGGTCAAGTTCTGCACCCATCACCGGCATATAAGATCCTGCGGCATACCGCATCAATCGCTGCCCGGTAGTGCCTTTCAACAAACTATCATAGGTAAGTTCAAGGCCTACATTTTTAGCATTTGTGCGGGAAAGTCCAATGGTTCTGTTGGCCAGTAAACCATAGGGATTAATACGTTTGTCTTTTGACTCAGCTATAAATCCACTCTTGTTTCTGCCGAGGCGAACCAGGGGAAAATTGCGGAGTTGTCGGTATTCCTCAAAAGAAACTTTCTTTTTAAGGCTATGGTAGCGATCTTTATTTTTATACCCTAGTTGCAATTGTTTTTTATACTCAGCAGTAGTTTTATCCTTAAATAAATTTGCCAGGCAAATACTCAGGGAGTCAATATTTTCTTTAAATCTTTTTCCCTGCTTTTCCCTTAAACCCTCGGCGCCAAAATCCACATAGATGTCAAACACCGGGATAGAAGTGCTCAACATATTTCCGTCTTCGCTGTAAATACTTCCCCGCTCAGCTTCAATGGGCACATATTTCATTTGCAGGCTATCTCCCATTCCTCTCCAATAGCTGCCCTGCACCTGTTGAATATAGAAAGCCCTACCAAGCACCATGATACCCAGGATTGCGATCCCTATAAAACACAGGTAAACCCTCCACGATATGTCTGTTTTTATTTCCATCCCAACCCCTTCGGGTCTTTCTTTTTTCTATTTCCTTATTGAGTTGTTTGCAGCATCACCGGTGCTGTAACGGGCTCCTTTAATCCAAGCGGTTCTACAGCTTTCACCAATTCACTGGCCTTACTCCTGTAGATCACATCCGCTTTTATTGTTTTGTACTCGTATTCCAACTCCTTTATATTTTTTTCGCTCTTACTTATATTCCTCATTAACTTATCTGCAGTGTGTCCATTGTAGATGTAAAACACCGCCAGTGCCGACAGGAATAGAAAAAAGGGGATATTCTTCACGATCCATTTATGATTGAAGATCTTCTTCATATCAAGCCTGGATGAAGCAATCGTTTCGGTCTGTTGTTCTTTTTCGCTCATGGAGCTATTTTTTTTCTGCCACCCTCAGTTTTGCACTGCGGGATCTTGAGTTCATTTTTAATTCTTCTTTACCGGCAGTAACCGGTTTTTTTGTAATTATTTTCAGGGGACTTTCCGGCCTCGTTCCAAACACATCATCTGCCTCCGGCTCATCTGCCCTGCCATATTTAAAAAAATTCTTTACGATCCTGTCTTCCAGGGAATGAAAACTGATCACTGCTAACCTTCCTCCCGGCGCCAGGCAACTGATGGCCTGCTCCAGCATTTCTTCCAGTGCTTTCATTTCATCATTCACTTCAATGCGTAATGCCTGGAACACCTGGGCGAAATATTTATTAGGATTGCCTTTTACCAAACCCTGCAGCGCCAGTTTAAAAGCTTTGATCGTTTTAAAATGCGCCAGCCCTCTTTGTTCCACAATGGCTTTCGCCAGTGTTTTGGAATTAGTAACCTCGCCGTACTTTTCAAATAACTTATGCAAAGCTGCCTCCGGGTATTCATTCAACACATCAGCTGCAGTTTTCGCCTGCCTGTTGTCCATCCGCATGTCGAGTTCTGCATCAAAACGGATGGAAAATCCCCTCTCTGCCTCATCAAACTGGTGACTGGAAACTCCCAGGTCGGCCAGTATGCCATTTACTTCAGGCACCTTGTGCAGGCGTAAAAAACGTTGCAGGTGCCTGAAATTTTGCGGGATAAACAATAGTCTTTCATCCTCCGGCAAATTGTGCTGCGCATCCGCATCCTGGTCAAAAGCGATCAACCTGCCGCCAGGGCCCAGCTTTTCCAGAATCGCCCGGCTATGCCCGCCACCACCAAATGTGCAGTCAACATAAATTCCCGAAGGTTGAATGTTGAGGCCTTCAATGCTTTCGTGGTACAGTACAGGAACATGGTAGTCCGTTGATGGGTTAACTAATTCATCAGTACTTTCCTTTTGTTTGTTTTTTTTCTTATTCACGTTACTGATCAATTAATGAACCGATCAACTGATTGGTCTACCATCCGGCTTGTTCATTACTTCATTAGCCAGGTTGCTGAAAGTTTCAGGAGTAAAAGAGTCAAAGAACTGGTTGTATTTATTTTTGTCCCATATTTCAATTTTGTTTACCGCACTTACCAGTACGATATCCTTTTCCAAAGAGGCATGCGGCATCAGGTTCTTGGGAAGTAATAACCTGCCTGCACTATCCAGTTCCACTTCGGTTGCACCGTTTAAAAAATAGCGGCGAAACTCTCTAACTTTGGGGTCGAAATCGTTGAGTTGGCTGATTTGGGTAAATATGGGTTGCCAGCTTTGTAAGGGGTACAGGGTTAAACATTTTTCAAATCCCCTGTTTATTACAAACTGGGTAGCCGCATCCGCTGGCAACTGCTTTTTAAAGCCTGCCGGCAAAAGGAATCTTCCTTTTGCATCAATGGTGGATTCGTATTCGCCCAGGAAACCGATCATGCGGGATTTTAAGTTGTTTATTTAGTCTAGTTAACACAAAATAACACTTTTTCCCACTTTTGGACACTTTTTTGAAAAAAGATTTTTTTCCACAGGGCTACTTATATGCATGCGGCTGCATTTGAGTGCATTTCTGCCTTAATCCAATGTGAATGGAATGTGGATTAATGTGGATTATCGTGGAAAACCCAAAAAAGTAGGTCCCGGCCTATTATTTTGCCAGGGGGATGGAGATGGTAAAACAACTGCCTTTTCCGAGCGTACTTTCTGCTTTTATGTTACCGTGGTGGGCATTTACCATGGTTTTTACATAACTGAGCCCAAGCCCGAAACCCTTTACATTATGGATATTGCCGGTATGAGCCCGGTAAAATTTTTCGAAAATACGTTGCAGGGTTTCTTTATTCATGCCAATGCCATTGTCCTCAATTTTTATTTTAAACTGGTTGCCGGCATTGGAGGTCGTGAGTTTAATAACAGGATTTTCTTTTGAATATTTAACTGCGTTATCGAGCAGGTTATTTACAAAGTTGATAAAGTGAACTTCATCCGCCATTACGGCATCGTTTTTTGCTTCTAATTTTACCTCTAGTGTGCCCGCCTTTTCTTCAATGGGCAGTTTCATATTATTAACCGCAATATTGATAAGGTCGTGGGCAGCATGTTTTTTCAGGTTTAGTTGAACTTCCTGTTTATCCAGCACCGCTGCCTGTAAGATGGCTTCCACCTGCTTATTCATGCGTTTATTTTCTTCCTTGATAACCCCTGTAAAGTATTGGGTTTTTTCTTTATCCGCCGACACCTTTTCGTTTTTCAAAGCATCTACCGCCAGGGAAATGGTGGCCAATGGGGTCTTGAACTCATGCGTCATGTTATTGATGAAATCAGATTTGATCTCACTCAGTTTTTTTTGTTTGAGCAGGCTGCGGATCGTAATGTAAAACGCCGCGGTAATGATGATGGTAAATAAAAGTGACACGATAATAAACCAGAAAATTTCTTCAAGGATGATGGACTGTTCATTGGGCACAATTACTACCAATACCTCGTCTGCAATAAGATTTTCAGATACGCTGCCGCTGGGCGGGGTTAAAAAATAGATTCTCCTGAAGTTGTTATTGGTATCTGCGAAGTATTGGGCAAAATTGGGGGACATGGCCTCTTCTCCCACGATATCATTTTTACCGATGGCAAACTCAAATTTAATGTCTTTGTTGAGGTGTTTTTGTATGGAAGTATTGATAATGCTACGGATCTCCTGCATATTAAAGCGCTTGAGTACGCTCTGGTTAAAAAAATCTGCAGCCAGCTTGTCGCTGGGAAAAAGAATATCGTTACGCTTTTGCGGGGTAGGGAAAAAAGATTTATCCACCACCAGTTTTTCACCCGCTTCATCTACAGCCTTAGTGAGTGATTCCTGTAATTGCTGCTCCTTTAGATCCTTGGCACTTTTGATCCACAAATATTGAAATGCAATTAACCCCACAAGGCTTAAAAAGATCAATATGCTGATAACGGGGAAAATTCTTTTCATGCAGTCCTTATTACAATCGAAGGCAAAAATAGACTATATGCTTTTTGCCATATACCGGTTGCATCAAATATATCTAAAATTAACGAAGGTTTAAGTGAAGCAGTTCTTTCTGTTTTACCGAATATTATCTTACTTTAGAAACATGGAATCACCCGCAACAGGCATATTACTCATTGCAGAACCTTTTTTAAAGGATCCTAATTTTCTGCGCACTGTTGTTTTGCTCTGCCGCTTTGGTGAAAAAGAAGGTGCTTTTGGATTTGTGGTGAACAAAGAATA
>CBFGLL010000057.1:0-10409 GCA_965649585.1 uncultured Chitinophagaceae bacterium
TTGTAACCGTTACCGATAGCCTGGGATGTAGTGGCAGCGATACGGTAAAAATAACCATGGATTGCAAAGGAATATTTTTTCCCAACAGTTTTACGCCCAACAACGATGGAAGAAATGACCTGTTTGGGCCACTGGGTAACTTAACTGGCCTTAGCCGCTATAGACTTTCAGTATTCGACCGGTATGGCAACCGGGTATTTAGCTCCACCAATCCCTTCGAAAAATGGAACGGAACTTACCGGTCTGCAACGCCCAATTCGGGGGCATTTACCTGGGTGAGCGAATTTGACCTAAATGGACGGTTTGAAATAAGAAAGGGAACTATTATTTTGATACGCTGATATTAAAACCAGGAAACTTTTTCGTTACAGGCAACGGTTGAGTTTGTTCGGCTGTCATCCTCACGCTAATACAATTATTGGATACCAGGTTAATCATAAAAAAGGCCATCCAGGGATATCGCCCTGCGCAAAAACAACTGTATGATTGTTATGCCGCCACTATGCTGGGGGTTTGCTACCGGTACACCAAATCCATGCAGGATGCTGAAGATGTGCTGCAGGAAGGCTTCATAAAAATGTTTAAAAACCTTGCCCATTACAGGGAAGAGGGTGAGTTTGGCGCATGGGTCCGCAGGATCATGGTAAACACCTGCCTTAGTTATCTCAAAAAAAACGCCCGCTACAATTCCGAACTCGTATTTAATGATCGTGACCTTGCACCCATTAGTTCTGCGGCAGATGATGATACCCCAGAATCACAGCTCAATGCCAAACAACTTTTGTCATTTGTAAGACAGTTACCAACCGGGTATCAAACAATTTTTAACCTGCATGTGATAGAAGGTTACTCTCATGTAGAAATTGGAAATGCACTGGGTATCTCTGATGCTACCAGCCGTACACAGTTTTTTAAGGCACGTAAACTTTTGAAAAAATGGATAACTGAAATGGAAACGCCTAACACTAAAATCACAAACGATGCAGGATAATTCATTTGATAAGCATATACAGCAGCAGTTGCGGGATGTAAGCATCGACCCCCCTGGCCATGTGTGGACCGCGGTAGAAAAAGAACTGGATAAAAAGAAACGCAGGTTTCCTTTTGTATGGTGGATATTTCCTTTGTTGCTGCTGGGGATAGGAACAGCGTTATACTTTGCTGCTGATAGAATAAATGAAGCTACGGAAGACAAAACAACTTATGCAGGAAAAAAGGCAGAGCAAGCAATTACATCAAAGTCGTTGACACAAATAACGCCTGCGAAAGCAACCCTTCAACATCCTGATACTCCTTCAGCTTTTACTGGACCGCTAGTAACAGGAAGGGATATTCCTATGCCTTATCAAAAACCTGCTGCTATTCAAATAAATTCAATCTCAGTCCAAAACACAAAGAAAGAAGTTGGTGTTGTTTCTAAAAAAATCATCAAAAACGAGGCTCAACAAAAAGTGAATATTGCCGGCGCTCATGCTGAGAACCAAGAGGCCAATTCAGAGCTGGCAACTCTAAATGATACTGCAACCGCCATAAGAGCTGAAACAGTAATTAGCTCCGTTGAAAAGGATGCCGAAAAGTTACAGCCAAAACCAGGCGATAGTTCTACGGTCGATACGCAGAAATCGTTATTGCCGCCTGGGAAAAAATCCAAAATCAACGGGTGGCAGAGCGAGTGGTTAATAGCCGGCGGTTTTACCCAGGTAAGGGCGCTCAGTTTTTCAAACAGCGGGGCGGAACTGCTGTACAGCCCGGGAACTTCGGGGTCTAATCCCAACCAGGGAACGAATACCAGGGTGCGAAACGAGTACAAATTTAATACAGGTGTTCAACTGGCTGCCGGTTGGCAAGTGAATAGACCTTTATCAAAAAAGCTTGCGTTTGTAACCGGCCTGCATTACAGTTACCAGTCAGCTGCAGTTGATAAGCGGGTGATAGTTGACTCGGCTACATCATTGGGAACAAGTGTTTCTTACACAACCCTCAGTACCGAACAATTTCAGCAACGACTAGTGCTACATAGTTTCCATGTTCCCCTGCTAGTTCGATATTCGCCGGTTCAAAAACTTGCAATCAGCACCGGCCTGTACAACCAGTTTTTGTTTGCCGGCAATTGGAATGATTTTTCAACTGTGCTAGGTAAAAGAAAAACTTATTTACCGGTATTTCATCTGAACCCATCATTGGTTTTAGATAAAGTTGCTGTGGGTCCGTTTATAAACATCGGCCTAAGGCAGTACAGCAACGGGCAAAGCCTCGTAAACTATGGGCTCCAGTTAAGGTTTACTCCCGGAAAATAATATTGCCGGGCAACGAACAATGCAGAAATATAGTTAAGTAAAAAAATAAAACAATGAAATCTACTACCAAACTTATCGCAACGCTGGCGGCCATTATACTGTTAGCAGCTTGTAAAAAGGAACAACAATATGAAATGTATACTTTTTACCGGCCGGTATATAAAACAAAAGCCGAAGTAAGAGAACAAATAAAAAGCAGCCCGGCTATTGCCATTGAAAACCCAGGAAAAATTTATGTAAAGAACAACTATGTTTTTTTAAATGATATTGACAAAGGAATCCACGTCATTGATTTTAGCAATCCTGTAAACCCCGTTAATAAAGCTTTTGTAGCCATTCCCGGCTGCAGAGATATCGCAGTAAAAAATAATTACCTGTATGCAGATTGTTTTACCGACCTGGTAACAATTGACATCAGCGATGCCAGCAATGTTGTTTTAAAAAATTATATCAACAATGTCTTTCCTTTTAGATTTTATTATGATGGCAGTGAAGACAGCAGCAAAATGGTAGTGGAATGGGTGAGGGTAGATACCATGATAAAAGCAGGTATGGCAGAGGACTGGACTAATGGACCCGTTTTGTTTAACAACCCTGGTAGCCTTGCCAGCAGCGGAAGCCAAGGTAACGGTGTGGGGGGCTCCATGGCTGCTTTTGCCTTAATGGGAAACAGGTTGTACACGATTGATAATTCAAATCTTAAAGTATTTAATACAACTAATGCGTCGGCGCCCCAGTATGTAACCAATGTAAATTTGGGTGCATGGACAATTGAAACAATTTTCCCATTCCAGGATAAGTTGTTTATCGGTTCACAAAATGGCATGATGATATACAGCGCTGCTAATGCTGATGCTCCCGCTTTTTTGGGTTCATTTCAACATGCTACTATGTGCGACCCTGTAATTGCTGATGGAAATACAGCTTACGTAACATTACGGAGTGGTGGATTTTGCCCAGGCACCAGCAATCAAATGGACGTATTGAATATCCAAAACATCACCAGCCCACAGTTGATAAGAACTTATCCTTTGCATGGGCCGAAGGGACTTAGCAAAGATGGCAATACTTTACTGGTGTGCGATGGTGCGGCAGGATTAAAAATGTTTGATGCCACAGATCCGAACAGTGTTGTTCAAAAAGCGGTGATAAGCAATATTGATCCCTATGATGTGATTGCTTTGGGCGGTTCCGCAATTGTATCTGCAAGTGACGGGATATATTTTGTGAATTATGCCGCACCTGGCACTATGGCGATAAAAGGGAAAATAACAATTAATTAAGTTGATATAAGCTGGAAAACAAAAAAGCCTGCCTTCCTAATGGAAGCAGGCTTTAAAATTTTGTGTTTATACAAAGTTCACTGATCAATTGTACCATGCTAATCTAATTTCTCCGGGCGCATCATCGGGAAAAACAATACATCCTGGATGGATACTTCGCCGGTAAGTAGCATACAAAGCCTGTCGATGCCAAAGCCGATACCACTCGTGGGAGGCATACCATACTCAAGGGCTCTTAAAAAGTCGTGATCAATAAACATGGCTTCATCATCGCCACGCTCCATTAATTTCGCCTGCTCTTCAAATCGCTCCCGCTGTTCAATAGGATCGTTCAACTCGCTGTATGCATTGGCAATTTCTTTTCCATTGATCATTAATTCAAAACGCTCTACCAAACCCTCCTTGCTGCGGTGTTTTTTTGTGAGAGGGCTCATCTCCACCGGGTAATCGGTAATGAATGTGGGCTGAATGTAGTGTTGCTCACATTTTTCGCCAAAGATCTCATCTATGAGTTTTCCCTTGCCCCATTTTGCATCAGCATGAATTCCCAATTCTTTACACACGTTACGAATACCCTCTTCGTCCATGGTGCTTATATCAAACCCGGTATGTTCTTTAATGGCGTCGTACATGCTGATACGTTTGTACGGCGCTTTAAAACTGATCTCCTTATCACCCACCTGCACCGTATGCGAACCATTGGTAGCAATTGCAGTTTTTTCCAACAGTTGCTCTGTAGTATTCATCATCCATTCGTAATCTTTGTAGGCAGTGTAAAATTCAAGAACGGTGAATTCAGGATTGTGCGTGCGATCCATACCTTCATTTCTAAAGTTCCGGCTGAACTCATACACCCAGTCAAAGCCGCCAACGATCAGCCTTTTAAGGTACAACTCGTTTGCAATGCGCATATACATCGGCACATCGAGTGCGTTGTGATGGGTTATAAAAGGGCGTGCAGCTGCTCCACCCGGGATACTCTGCAGTACAGGCGTATCTACCTCCAATGCACCTCTCTCGTTTAAAAACTCCCTGATGGCATTGATCATTTTAGTGCGCTTGATAAATGTTTCTTTTACGCCGGGGTTTACGATCAAATCGGCATAGCGCTGGCGATAACGGAATTCCGGGTCAGTAACTTCGTCAAAGGTTTCCCCATCTTTCTCTTTTACGAGGGGAAGCGGTTTCAATGCTTTGGAAAGTACCGTGAATTCTTTTACGTGTATGGAGGTTTCGCCTGTTTTTGTTGTAAATACATATCCCTTGATGCCGATAAAATCACCCAGGTCAAGTAATTTTTTCCAAACAGTTTGAAAAAGCGATTTATCATCGCCTGGGCAAATGTCATCCTGCTTTATATAGCATTGAATTTTTCCGTAGGAATCCTGTATCACAAAAAAGTTGGCTTTACCCATATCTCTCACACTCATCAGCCTGCCTGCAATACATACATCTGCAAAATCTCCTTTATTTTCTTCGCCCTTATAATTTTCCTTTATAAATGTAGAACTGGTATTAACGGGGTATAATGCCGCAGGGTATGCATCGATCCCCAGTTTATTCAGTTCGGTTAACTTTTCCCTTCTTATAATTTCCTGTTCACTTAATAATTGCGTACTCATAATTTATAAATTGGCTGCAAAACTAATTGTTATCCCGCAGGCAGCCAAGCATAGTAGAGTACAGGGCAGGCTTTTAATGGTAAATACCTGCTTTTTGGCGTTAAACTTGCTGTTTGGATAGCATAAACCTTTAAAACTATGCGTAAACTTTTTACAATCATGGCCGCATCGCTTACCATCGGCCTTAGCTCCTGCGATGTATTAAACCAACTACCAACGGGTGTTCCCGGCGGGCTTTCCGAAGCAGAAGCAGCGCAGGGAATTAAGGCAGCACTCGACCAGGGAATTGGCAAATCGGTGCTCCAGCTAAACACAGTAGATGGATTTTTTAAAGATGCGGTATATAAAATACTACTACCTCCCGATGCACAGCGACTGGTAAATACCTTCAGAACATTAGGGCTAGGTAGTTTGGTTGACAAAGCTATTTTACAGATCAATCGTGGTGCTGAAGATGCAGTGGGATATGCCAAGCCTATTTTTGTAGATGCTATCCGCAGCATGACATTACAGGATGCCATTGGGCTGGTACGTAATGGTGATACAAGTGCCACTCATTTTTTCAGGGTGAAAACCACGGATAAATTAATGGCTGCATTTCAGCCGGTGATACAATCATCGCTCAACAAAGTAGATGCTACTAAATATTATGGCGACCTCGTAAGCCGCTATAATAGTTTTCCTACCACGGCACGCAAAATAAATCCTGACCTCGCCAATTATGTTACAGACAGGGCCACCACCGCCTTGTTTGATCTTATAGCAAAAGAAGAAGTGAATATCAGGACAAATATCGCTGCCCGCACCAGCGACATTCTCAAAAAAGTTTTTGGCACCAGGTGGTAGCCCTTATTACAATGTATAAGTCAAAAGGAAACTGCATTCAGTTTCCTTTTTTGTTTGGCAGTTAATTTATGGCGCCTCGTCATTACAAACATATCATTCGATTCTTTAGAAAAAAGGCCAAAGCCCAGGCCAATGACAGTGCCAATAGCTGCTCCCCAGGCCATACCTCTTACCCTGTCGTTCAGCGGCACAGCCCACCAGCCTTCCTCATCATCATTGGGGAGGGCAAAACCCAGTATTCCACCACCCAATGCCCCGGTGCCGAGGCCAAATAAAACCCGTCCCATAAGGCTTCTACCAGCTCCCGGTACCTCTATGCGATCAATTTGCGATACAGGGATGCGCATATTGCTTGAGGAGTCATTCCATTCTCCCAGTTGCTGAAAATGGATGGAGCTATCATCGATCGGCTTTTTAATAAACCCATCTATTGTTTTGTTGTTTATAGTATATATGCGGGCAGGTTTTTTTTCTTGCTGGGCCTGGGCTATAACCGGCTGCACTAATAGCAGGAAACCTATATACCATAGTAAAACACTTGTCTTCATGATCACCCATTTTTAAAACATTAATCTTTTAACCCTTTAAAAAAATATCCGAGTTTTAGCCCGAATGCCTGGTTAAATACCTTAGGGCCATTATCGTATACAGGCTGCAGGTTATAAAGTCCCCTGGTGTAGTTGGCGGAAATATAAAGGCCATTACTCCAGCGATAGCCGGCCAGTAAGTTTATACCCGCATCAAGACCACGTAAATCATCGTCTTCAGAAGTTCCAAAACGAATGGATCCAGATTCTCTTTTTTTATCTATTTCAACACGGTACACACTTTCTATAGCAGTGGCGATGTAGGGGCCAGCACCGATAAACCAGGAGTTCATGCCAGGTTTGGCTTTGTATAAAAAATTAAGATCGAGCTCGATGTAGTTGAGGTTTAAGCGCTCTTTAATTTTAGTGCCGTTTTCACTGTCTTTCCACATATCTCCTTTTTGAGAATAATACAGGGCGGGAGCCACACAAAATTGACCGAATTCAATTTCGGTGATAAGGCCGGCAGCAAGTCCTGGTTTAAAGTCGCCTTCCAAATCTCCTTTGGTAGCAAAGGAAGAATAGTTAAGCCCTGCAGCAAAACCTACCCTGGCAGGTTGTGCTTGTATGCTAAATGCAAAAGAAAGTGCAACGAGTGTGATGGTAAACTTTTTCATGATCTGTTCATTTAAAAATTGAAGCAATATTGCTTTAAATGGAATCAGGAGAGGTTAAGAAATGTTACTATCAGCATAAAATTTTTTAATTTGTGGTATGCGTCATCCCGATCACAAATACATAGAGGCATTGCTCCACAATGACTCCTCGCTGATCGAAGACATTTATAAACAGTTTGCGGATAAAATAAAGCGGATGGTATTGAGTAACAACGGTACCGAAACAGACGCTGCAGACCTTTTCCAGGAAGCTTTAATAGACCTTCATCGTAAGGCTAAGATGGGTTTTGAACTTACCTGCCCACTGGGCGGTTTTTTATACCTGGTTTGTAAAAACCGGTGGATCAACGAACTCCATAAAAAGAAAAATTCACCTGTAACATTTAGGGATTCCGATGGATTTACTATTACCGAAGATTCGTCATTGGCTTTACAGCGTATTGACAAAACCAATGAACAACGCAAATTAGTTACCCAAATGCTGGATGAAATAGGTGAAAATTGTAAAAAGTTGTTGATCCTCTCCTGGAGTGGAATATCGATGCAGGAGGTTGCAGACGGTTTGAATATAACTTATGCATATGCCCGCAAAAGAAAAAGCGAGTGTATGGCGAAATTGATTGCCAGTGTGCGGCAATCGCCCGGTTTTCAATCAGTAAAAGGAGGTGATGATGGAAGATAAAATTTATGATATCCAGCTTTACCTGGCGGGGGAAATGACTGCAAAAGAAAAGCAGGCTTTCGAAGAACAATTGGAAAAGGACGCCGGGCTGAGAGCGCTATTAAATAATTATGTTGCTATTGAAAATAATATGACAACGCACAGTGTACCTGTTAACACTGCATTAAAATCCACGCTGGAGCAGCTTAACAAAAAATATTTCTTTGCAGAAAAAAAATTGAAAACAGTTTCTGTATGGCCTAAGATCATGGCCGCTGCTGCAATATTGCTGGCAGTAGTGGCGCTGTTTTTTGTTCTCAATAGAAATGAGGACGACCAGGATCTATATGCCAGGTATGCTCAACACGAACCCTTGCTGGTACAGGAGCGTGGAAATGCCGCTGATAGTATTGCAAACAAAGCCGCTGGATTATTCAACGAAAAAAATTATGCAGCTGCTGTTTTGCCCCTTAGGCAATACCTTTCCATACAACGGGAAGACCAGTTCGTAATGGCGCTGGCGATTGCGCAAATAGAAACCGGGAATTACCAGGATGCTGAATCGCAGTTGCAACAACTTATTGAAAACAAATCAGCGTTTTCCGGGGAAGCTCGGTGGTATATGGTTTTGGCAGCACTAAAACAAGGCGATAAACAAAAGGCACTGGATGCTATTGACCAACTACCATCATCTTCCATGCATATAAAGCAGGCAGAAGAGATAAAATCCATCTTATTAAAAAACTAAACGCTTTTTTTCTTCCACCACACAAATACAGCCATCACAAATAGCACCCCGGCTATCCACCATTTCCATGCAGATGATTTGCTGCGGAGTCCATCGGCAGGATGTCCGATGTACACCAGGTTTGCCCAGTAATAGGGTGAAGCTCCCTGTACAGATGCCTGCTGCAGATAATGTAGCCTTGCTTTTTGAAGGCTCCTGGAAAAAGAAGCTGACCCTGCTTCTTTATAAAAATTGCTGAAGATCTTACTGGCTGTGATGTCATTCGTATTCCACAGGCTTGCGATGGTATTGCGGGTGCCCGCATAACTGAGGGCCCGTGCAATGCTCATAGCGCCTTCGGCAGATGCCACAGAACCTTTTGCAGTTTCGCATCCGCTTATCACAGCCAGATTGCCGGGCAGGTTCATGCTATACAAATCGTAAAGTGCAAGAGCGCTGTCTGCAAATTCTATTTGTGCAGTCACGCTGTCGTTGCCGGAGTTGGCATGCGTAGCCAGGTGTAGAATCGTACTTTGTTCGGCAGCTTTTTTAAAATTTCCAAGGCGGGCCTCGTCGCCTTCTAAATATTCCCCTGCAGGAAATTCTTTTTTCATCGCCAGTAATTCGTCTTTACTATGTGGCAAACTCGCCAGGCCTCTCTGTTGCTGGAGAAACCCGGGTGCCACAGCACAAAACTTATTTTTACTCGTTGCATTGTTCCACTGCAACTGTTGCATAAGCACATTAGCAGAGTACGCATAAGAAACTGCAGCCCGTTTTAGCAAATAAGGAAATGCCGGTATATCCCGGTTTCCGGGAAGTTCGTAAAGCAAGGCGTCAAATGGAAGATGAAACAAATTGTTGTCTGGGATGATGAGTAGCTGTGATACCTTGTTGGGAATTGTAACCGGTACCAATTGTGTAAAAAGGCTGTGCGCCTGGCCTGCATACTGTTGGGGCTGCTGTAGGATACGATCCCGATCATTAAAAAAATCAAGAAATTGATTGATCTTTACTTCTACATTGCTGTTCAATTTCAGCATCTGAATTCCTTTTTCCCCGAAGCCAATAAAAAACACATAACAAGATGAATCCCATAAAAAGTATTCCATCACGGCAAGATCGGTTGCCAGGATGTGTTGCTGCAATTGGTCCACAAGCTCCCGCTCGTTTAGCCTGGCCCATGACCGATAGGCAGGTTGTTTTACACTCAATGAATTATCAAGGTCGGCAAGGGCGAGTTTATCTGCTTCCAGCATTTTTCGTTTGATGCTGATGGTAGAATCTGCCCCGTCTTTAAATTTTGCCCTTTGAAGGTCAATTTCCGCAGCCATCACACGGGACTGCAGCAGGTGAAGCCGATTATATGATGTATCCAACTCACCGTTATTTGACCTGCTTATGTTTTGAATTATTTTTCGCTGCAGCAGCAATGCCTTATTTGTTTCTGCAAATTGAAATGCGATCTCCTGCCATTTGTTTTGCCCGGGAGAATTGATGAGTTGGTAACAGAGATCGATGGCTTTCGCACTTCTTAACCGGCAGGCTTCCAGCAACCTTAGCGAAGATTCATCAAAAAGAAAACCCTGCAGTAAAATTTTGTCAACTTTCATGGCAGTTTCATAACAGGCTATCGCATGTTCCCTGTTGCCGTCTTCTTCTTTTTTAAATTTCACCAGGCAATCCGCCCTTGCATCCAACACTTCTGCAATCGTGTTTTCGGCGTATAGCATACTGTCTGCAGGTAATGCCAGCAGGTTATTACTATC
>CBFGLL010000058.1:0-10398 GCA_965649585.1 uncultured Chitinophagaceae bacterium
AGAGTGCTCCTTGCCAGTCGGGAGGAGAAGCGCTTACTTTTATTCGCTGAAATGAAACTGCCTGGTGAAGCCTGGCTGGAGTTTCGGATTAAAAACAATACGCTATTTCAAACAGCTACATTCCGTCCACGGGGGCTGGCCGGCCGGGCATATTGGTATGCGGTGTGCCCATTCCACTTTTTTGTTTTTAACTCAATGATCAATAAATTGGTGGGTGCAGAAAACGATCAGAAGCGAAGAGATTCAACCAGCTAACGAACTTCATCCGTTGTGAGCTCAGATACAAAGGATTTCAACGCCCCGATGTTAAGGGAGTTCTCAATTGTGTGAAGATTACCCATATATTTCATTCCCAGGTATCTTGCTGTTTCCTTAAATGGCATCCAGAAACGATCACCTGCATGGTCCCCTACTGAAGATGTTATCACAGCCATACTTTTATTTCTCAGTTTTCGGCCCAGCTCTTTTTCATTATCCAACAGGTCAGTAAAGCGATCGAAAAATACCTTCATGATTCCACTCATGCTGTACCAGTACACGGGGGTGGCAAAAACGAGCAGGTCATAACTGCTTATAATTTTCCTCGCCAGGGCCAGGTAATCATCCTGTTCATTTTTATGTTGATAATCATAATAACTAAACTTGTAATCGTTGAGATTAACACAATCAAAGTCTCCGAGCTCCATCAAGGCATCTACCGCCTTTTTTGTGTGCCCATTACTATTAGAGCTACCGAGGATGATAATTTTTCGCATAAGGGAGGTTATTGAAACTATTGCAAATTAAAACTTGCAACCGGGCAACAGTTACCTAACCGGGAAATTGAATTTTACCAGGAAGAAAATGATTTTCACAGCCAGGACTATTCAAACAGTATCGTAAAAATATACATCACCAGGTTTACCAATAACACCACGGCATACAACCCATTGGTGCGACCTTTATTGAGGGACAACATTACAGTGAAAACAGAAAGCGCCAGCAGTACCATCGATTTTTTGTCGAGGCCCAGTACCAGCGGCAGATCCAAAATGGTACAAATCAAAGCAACAGTAGGAATACTGAGACCGATACTGGCAAGGGCACTTCCCAGGGCAAGGTTGATACTGGTTTGGTATTGATTGCGGTTGGCAGCACGTACTGCAGCAATCCCTTCCGGCAATAATATCACGGCGGCAATAGCCACCCCTACCAGCGCTGTGGGGAGCCCCGCACCTACCACCGCTCCTTCAATTACCGGCGACAATTTTTTGGCAAGAAATACCACCGCCGCCAGGCAAACGAGTAATAAGGCCAGGCTCACCCAGGCTTCTGTTTTGGAAACGTTTTTTAGTTCGCCGGTGGATGCTTCTAAAAAATAGTGCCGATGTCGTACGGTTTGTGTAAATATAAAAGCAACATATATAACCAGCCAGCACACGCCCACTGCAATCAATTGAGGGCTGCTGTAAGTGGGGCCTGCGACACTAGTGGTAAAATTAGGCAGTATGAGCGCCAGCACGAGGATAGAAACCAGTCCTACCAGTGCAATGGTGACACTCTTGGTTTCAAATATTTGTTCCTTAAACTTAATTGCCCCTACAATCATGCTGATGCCGAGTATTCCATTCAGTATAAGCATCACGGCTGCAAACAGCGTATCCCGGGCATAGGTTTCTGCTCCCACACCACCGGTGAGCATCAGCGATACAATGATGGAAGCCTCCAACAGGGTAACAGCAAGTGCAAGGATAATGGTTCCATAAGGCTCCCCCACTTTATGCGCCACCACTTCTGCATGGTGAACCGCACTCAATACCGCAATGATCAACACCGCCACGGCGAGCAGGCTGGTAATAACAGACTCCCGCACCGGCACCAACAGGTAAAATGCTACCGCTATTGCCGGTGCTATATATGACCACTTAAAGATTCTTTTCATCTAATAAAAAACCGGGGTACCGGTTGAACCATGTAACAAAATTATTTTCCCTTCGCACTTTTTCGCCCCGTTCAAAAATAGGAATTAAATTTTTGGGGGCCTATTAAGATACAAAGAGAACGCTGATGCACATGATCATCATGATGACTTATAATCGTTTGCCTTCATTAATATTCATTTGCTCTTGTAGTTCAAAAGTTCAATTTTGCTTTTTTTCTTTGTCCTTTTAGCGCTTAAGCCCCGGTCACCGGCTGGCAGGGTAGTTCATGGTTCAAAAAAAGCCCAATTCGACAATCTGTCATTATTCCCTTTCCAGCACACTAATTGTAAGATGCTGTGCAAATATTTCTATGGCGATCAATTCCACTACACATATACCCTACTCTGTTCTCGACCTGGCTACCGTTTTAGAAGGTAAAACTCCCGCTGACAGTTTTAAAAATTCCCTTTCGCTTGCACAGCATGCAGAGCAGCTCGGATTTACCCGTTACTGGTTTGCCGAGCACCATAATATGCCCAGCGTAGCCAGCTCTGCCACATCTGTTTTAATTGGATATGTTGCTGGCGGTACAACAACAATTCGTGTGGGCTCCGGCGGTATTATGCTGCCCAACCATGCCCCCCTGCTCATAGCAGAACAGTTTGGCACATTGGCATCGCTTTATCCAGGTCGTATCGATCTTGGTCTTGGCCGTGCCCCTGGCACCGATCAACTGACCGCTTATGCCATACGTGGCAGAAACTTTGGCGCAGAGCATAATTTCCCGCAAGACATTCAACAACTGCAAACATTTTTTTCTGCCGGTAACAGTGATAGTAAGCTGAGAGCCATCCCTGGCGAAGGATTGGATATACCCATTTGGGTATTGGGTAGCAGCACCGATAGTGCAAGGGTAGCTGCCGCTATGGGATTACCCTATGCCTTTGCGAGCCATTTTGCACCCGCTTATTTTTTGCAGGCAATAGAATTGTACAGGAACAATTTTAAACCTAGCGAATATCTAAAACAACCTTATGTAATAGCCTGTGTAAATGTGGTGGCTGCCGATACAGATGCAGAAGCTGAAAAATTATCTACCTCTCTTAAACAATTGTTCCTGGGCAT
This sequence comes from uncultured Chitinophagaceae bacterium, assembly GCA_965649585.1. GTDB lineage: Bacteria > Bacteroidota > Bacteroidia > Chitinophagales > Chitinophagaceae > Ferruginibacter. Next base: position 3,027 of record CBFGLL010000058.1, read on the forward strand.
CATCAGCGGGCAACGAAAGTTGCTACAACCACCGGTTGATAATATGAATGAAATATGGACTCCTGCGCAAGAAGCAGCAGCACAGCAAATGCTGGAATATTCTTTTTTCGGAAGCGGGGCAACCATCAAAAAAACGATTGAAAACTTTATCCAACACACACGCATACACGAAATAATGGCCACATCGCATATTTATGATCATGAGGCAAGGTTAAAATCATACGGCCTTTTTGCAGATGCGGTGAAAAGCATTGAGCTGGCTGCAAGGTAGCTTTGACACACAGCAAGCTAACACCTTCTTACAAAAAATATGTTTTGCCGTTCCCTAAATACCATTAGGTAAACAAGGAACTAAGCAGTATTTTAAAAGCATATAATCAGCATTATGAGAACATTGCTTTTAAGTTTTGCATCAGTATTCCTTTTATCTGCTAATACTTTTGATAATTCAACTCAATCAATTCCTTTTAACCAGGATTGGAGCGCTGCGTTCATTATTAACGATAACGACTGGTCGATGGTACCCGGCATAGTGGGTTATAAAGGCAGCAACCTTACAACAGCTACTGGTGCAGATCCGCAAAACCTGCTGGCTCCTGCTTTGCCCGGCGATCAACAGGTGTACGGCAACCAGTTCAATCCTGATTTTTTTAATCTGAACGGCGTTGCATTTTTTACGTTGACCGATCGTACAATTGCCCTGCAGGGTGGCCCGGATGCATCAGCTCCTCACATTGTTCTTCACCTGAATACTATGGGCCATCAAAACATACTGGTGAGTTACCTGTTGCGGGATATTGATGGCTCGCCAGACAATGCCCTTACACCGGTGGCATTGCAATACAGGATAGGCAATTCAGGTAACTTTATTAATATTCCAGCCGGCTTTGTACCAGATGCCACCCGTCCCGGTGCTACCTTAAGCACGCAGGTAGTAGCCACTCTTCCGTCCGCCGCCCAAAATCAATCGGTGGTGCAGGTGCGGATCATTACTGCCAATGCCTCCGGCAACGATGAGTGGGTGGGCATTGATAATATTGCAGTAAGCTCATCGGCCAATGCTGCACCGGTATTAACCAGTTCTCCGGGTACTACCTCCTATATTCACCCGGCATCCGTGGTAGTTGACGGTGCTATCACTGTAACAGATAATAACAATGCCAGCCTTGCATCCGCAAGCATACAGGTATTTGGTGAATTTCCTTCAGTGGGCGATATGTTGCAATTTGTACCTGATGGTTCAACGGGCAATATATCCGGGGTATATGACCAGGCACAAGGATTATTAACGCTTAACTCACCGGGTGCCACTGCATCGCTTGCTCAATGGCAGGCAGCACTTCGATTGGTACGATATTATAGCATGGTAATTCCGCAGCACGCCTCACGGTATGTGCGTTTTGCAGTAAGCGATGGAATATCACCCAGCAATGTTGTGTACAAACCTATTAACCTTAGTTTACCCGGCCAACCAGTAGTCACCTGTTCTGCAGGAACTACTGCTTTTTTGGTGGGCACCCCGGTGATAATTGATAATGCCCTCACTATTACTGACCCAAACAGTGCTACCCTGTTTTCTGCTACCATCCAGTTTTCCGGTGCCTACCAGCAACCGGAGGATGTGTTAGTCTTTGCCAACGATGGAATCACTATGGGAAATATCAGTGGTTCATTTGATCCTTTTACAAATAAACTTTCTCTTCTTTCCATCGGCAATACTGCCACGTTAGCCCAATGGCAGGCTGCCCTTCGTTCTGTCAAATTCTCTACGGGTGGGCAGGTACAAACCTACAATCGCAGCATTTCATTTACTGTTAACGACGGCGGCTTCAGCAGCGCAGAAGCAAAAAAAGTAGTGAGTGTGTCCGTGTCAACGCCGCCTGTGGTTTCCACCTCGGTAGGTAGCAGCACCTACGCACATGGCTCGCCGCTGTTGATTGATCCGGGAATAACTGTATACGATGTTGACAATTCCACTCTTGTATCGGCCATTGTTGAATTTACAAACTACAGCAGCGGCGATAATTTTTTGTTTACAAATGATGGAAGCAGCATGGGCAATATTACGGGCAACGTTGGAGCACCTAATAATACACTAACGCTTACTGGTGCCGGTTCTACCTTAGCCCAGTGGCAGGCAGCGCTTCGTTCGGTGAAATATGTCAATGCATTAACCAGTCCTGTAACCACAGACAGGACAATCAATTTTAAAGTAAACGATGGTGGGGTAAATAGTAATACCGCTTCTAAAACGATTAGCTATTTACCCTTAGGTACAGCTGGCATTAATTGGAATTATCCTATACATACAGTAGAACCCAACACCGGTATTAATGGAGATATAGGTACATATACATCCCTTTTAGTAGTAGATGGAAAACCTGCCATTGCTTACAGGGACAACCAACGGGGAAACCTGGTGTATAGGAGGGCAAATGATGCATCCGGCACCAGCTTCGGCCCGGCAGTTACCATTGATTCTATCGGAAATGTTGGATTATATATCACTTTAATGATGGTGAACGGCAGTCCCGCTGTTTCTTACTACGATCAAAGTAACAAAGACCTCAAATTCGTACGTGCAGCCGACTTTGAAGGCAATGTTTGGTTCAATCCTGTTAGGATTGCCTCATCCGGCGACCAGGGTTTACAGGCTTCAATGCAAATTGTAAATGGAAATCCCGCCATTGCTTATGGAGATATCAGCACTAAAAGCCTGAAATATGTAAGAGCAAACGATGCCAATGGCTTTAGCTGGGGCAGCCCGGTGGCGTTTGCACTCAACCAGTACACAGACGAATTCCTTTCCATCTCTCTACAGGTGATAAACGGCAATCCTGCCATTGCAGCAGCTTATTTGATATCCGATGTTTTTGAACCTACAAGGCCAATTTTTTACAGGCGGTCAAATGATGTTAACGGTACTAGCTGGAGTGCTGCGGTTAGTATCGGCTCACTTACAACTAATGCATCACGGATCGACATGAAGGAAGTTAACGGCCATCCCGCCATTGTTTTCCAATTCCCCGATTTAAAATACAGGCGGGCAACTGACGCAAATGGTGCAGTTTGGGGAGCCACACAATCTATTGATCCAGGAGTGGAATCAAGGTCATCAGTTTCACTAGAGATAGTAAAAGGATACCCGGCGGTGGCTTATTACGTTAATGGCAGTTCGGATCTCATGTATATAAGGGCCTCCGATTCGTCAGGTAATGCCTGGCAGCCTCCCCGGTTTGTGGATTATACCGGATCTGTGGGCAGCTACGCATCGCTGAAAGTGGTGAATGGCCATCCCGCTATTTCCTATTACGATATTACCAATCAAAACCTCAAGTACACGAGGGCTATTGACAGCACAGGAATAAACTTTATCGATTTTCTTTCTTTCGACAGCTGGGGCAACATGGGTTCCTATAATTCCTGTAAAATTATTAATGGTAACCCTGCGATCGCATTTTATAACTCGACCACCAGGGATCTGTATTTTCAGCGTGCGCTTGACCCTGAAGGTTCGGCATGGGATGCTCCGGTGCTGGTTGACCAGGTTGGGGATGTAGGAAAATATACAAGCCTTCAGCTGATAGCCGGAAACCCAGCCATTTCATATTTCGATGAAACCAATGGCAGGCTCAAGTATGTGAGGGCCAATGATGCGATGGGTGCTATCTGGAGTAGCCCCATAAATGTTGATATAGGTAGTGTGGGCCGGTTTACAAGCCTGGTAATAGCCAATGGCAATCCCGCAATTTCTTACGAGGATTTCGGCAACTTCAACCTGAAGTATGTCCGCTCCAGTGACGCTCTCGGCTCTACCTGGGGTACACCAGTGACTTTAGATGCTACCGGCCAGGTGGGCGATTTTTCTACGATGCAGATCATCAACGGCAAACCCGCCATCGCATATCGTGACCTCAGCAACACACGCCTGAAGTTTATAATTGCCAATGATGTATCCGGGCAAACCTGGGCGAATCCTGTTATTGCAGATCCTACCGCTAATATTGGCAGCACCGTGTCATTGCAGGAAGTGAATGGCGTTCCCGCCATTGTGTATCATCATAACATTTACAGCAGCCGGTACGTGAGGGCAAACGATCCGGCTGGTACAAGCTGGAGTAGCCCCATAACAATTGATGCTGCCAATGCTGCAACCCAACCAAGTTTACAGGTAATCGGAGGTATACCAGCCATTGCTTACGAAGAATTCAATAAAAGGGATATTAAGTTTATAACGGCGGCAGATCTTTATGGAAATACCTGGAACAATCCTGTAGTGTTAGATACGGCTCGCATTGCAGGTGATGGTGTAACACTACTTTCATCAGGCAACTTTGTCGGCATCTTTTATCATACCCAGGATGAAGCACTTCCCTATTTTATTAAAGGCACTGCAGGTTTCGCCTCCGCCCCCGCCCACCATTTCCGATCCCGCATTACCGGCAGCTGGAACAATCCAAATAGCTGGGAAAGTTCACCTGATAATATAAACTGGTACACAGCAACGCTGAGTCCTGATGCAGGCGCTGCGTCCATTACCGTGCGCAACGGGCATACCATTACAGTTACGGCAAATATCAGCATAGCAAGCCTGCTTACTGAAACGGGTGGGCAGGTGATAATGAATTCAGGGGTGCAGGCGTTGATACAATAGGATGTTTGAAAAGTTCAAGGGATAAACGGTTCAAAAGTTCAAGTGCCTCTTCGGTTTTCTTAGTGCTCCTGGTTGATTTGGTACTTTGTGGTTCAAACAACCATTAATACCATTCAATCTTTACATCTCCATTGGCACCCGTACCATTGGCAAAACCTCCGGCATTGCCGAGGTTTGTATTGAGCACGGTGGTGAGTGACGCATGTATATAATTGCTCCCTCCTCCGCCCCCACCCGAAGCCCAGGGATTGGAGCCACTGCTGTTGTAAGCCCCCGATGCACCACCGCCAAACCATCCATCTCCTCCATATCCTTCACCCTGGTTAAAAGTGGTAATTATTCCGCCTGTGAGCGCAGTGCCTGACTGCCCTGAGCCGGCACCTCCCGACACGCCCCCCGCACCACCCACATTTACGGTAGCACCTCCCCCACCACCGCCAAAAGCATTTACCCCAATTAAACCATTACCTCCCGTTGCACCACCTGCACCACCCGTTCCTCCGTTCCTTGAGCCACTGCCCCCTGCAGCAGCTATTGCCAGGTAAGTAGAGCCGGATTTGAGATAGGTAATTTTTCCCCTTTGGTTGGCAGCGCCTCCCTGGCCCACCCCCACTTCATATTGCTGCCCTTCGGTTGTATTTATGAGGCACACTACTTTTCCGCCTCGCCCCCCGGTACCATTTTGCGGTGCTGCAGATCCTCCGCCCCAGCCACCTGCGCCATTCAGCGTAACCCTCAACTGCTGCACGCCAGGTGGAACGGTGAAAGTAAATGTGCCCGCATTGCTGTAGGTTACGCTCATGGTATCTGTTTCATTGGGCAGGTTGACATTTCGATACAACTCACGCCAGTTGTTGTTAACAAATACCAATGCAAGCATCGCCGTTTTTCCCTGGAATACCATATCACCAGCCAGCCACAGGTTTCCACCGCCAGCATGTTTACTGCCATTGATCAGCGTAGCCGTACCAGTGCCTGTGAATTCCAGTGTAGTCACCTGGCCAGGCACACCAGCGCTTAGTTTTATGGTTCTTTGATTATTCCCCGTGCCATTGTTTACCCAAAACCTCACATAAGAACGGTTGGTCAAATTGAGCAGCGATATCGGCTGGCTTAATTCCTGCATGCCCGCACCAGGTCTTAATGCCAACGCACCATTTACGTCGAGCGACACCTGTGGATCATTATTATTTACGCCTACATGTTGGCCTTTTACGGTCACAAATAATAACAGCATCATCCATACAAACAACAGACTTTTCATAGCAACTATTTTAAACTGAATATATCAAATTTTAAGGGCAATGTTACCCGCCAGCAAGCTGATCATTTAGCCATCGGCGCCAGGAGTTTAGGTAAAGGGAGAAAGAGGTTTCAAAAGTTCCAGAGGTTTCAAAAGTTCCAGGGATTTCAAAGGTTCCAGGGGTTTCAAAGGTTTCAAAGGTTTCAGAGGTTCAAGTGTACGAAGAGGGACGGCGCCGCAGCGGTATTTTTTTGAAGCACCTTCGTGTATTCTAAGTTCTTAAAACTGCCAAAAAATAATTTATGCAACGCTTAAATAATCCTCGATATAAGCAGTTTGTCTCTTGATCACTGAGAACATTCTGTTTATGATTTTGTTTCTCACAATGTTAATAGTGCTCATTTTAGACTTGCCTGCTTCTATTCGTTTTTTGTAGAATGCCTTCAATTCTTTATCATGTTGTATGGCGCATTTTGCTGACAGATCAAGTAATGTTTTCATTTTTTTGTCCGCCATATGATGCACCCTGGTTCTCCCTTTAATGGATGTTCCTGAGCTGTGTTCAAAAGGAGCTGTACCACAAAAACACGCAAACTTTCGACTGTTGGCAAAGCGGGTAAAGTTGTGCGTTTTGATAAGTGTATTTAATGCCAACACTTTTCCTACGCCTTTTATGCTGGTTAAAAGTGCATAATTTTTTTTTAATGCTTCATGACTCTCCAGGATGACTTTCATCTGCTGCTCGAGTTTACAAACTTCCGTGTCAATGGACCTGATTACCCCCAGTTGGGATTTAATTATCAGATCCTTATCGCCCAGGCCTATATTCCGATATTCTTTGATAGAACAGATTAACCCGGCTCTTTGTTTAACCAGCTTGTCCTTTACAGAATGCAGCATTTGCAGGCGTTGTAGCTCTTTGTCGCTCTTTGGTTGTATGGTCAGCTGCTCCCGCTTCTCATAACCATATCGAGCAATTCTCCTTGCATCAATTTTATCATTCTTGCCTCTTACCATGCCGATAGATCGCTTAATGTTCAACGCACTCACTTTAGTAAACGCTAGCTGTTGTTTATGCAGGTACTCTTCCAAACAATAGCTATAAAGACCGGTATGCTCCATCACAATCATTAATTCACTTGGGTTAATCTTCTGCTGTTTTAACCATCTAAGTAGTTCTTTAAACCCTGTAAGGGAGTTTTCGATCTTGATGTGGCTTCCTAAAAGATGACAAACCAGGTCAATACTTTTTTTGGAAAGGTCGGCTCCAATAATGTGCTGGAATTTCATAACTTTATTTTTAAGAAATAAACAAAAAAGTTGCTTAGCCTAAGACCTTTAATTAGTCTTTAAGGACTTACTATTCTAAATAGGCCTAAAGCAACCGAGGATGGGGAGTGGGGACTAATACACGAAATAGATCTTACAATCTATGTCTCCGTTAAGTTCACCCCACTTTCCTTCCTTAAATTTAA
>CBFGLL010000059.1:0-10320 GCA_965649585.1 uncultured Chitinophagaceae bacterium
ACTTTGATGTTTCCCTTTGTGGCTTCCACCCAATCTCCTTTTACAACGCTTGTCCAGCCATCATCAAAGTTGGTGCTGTTGAATTGAAAACCGGTGGATACCGGCGCTGATGGAGCGGGGCTGGGGCTACTAAAAGTATTTTCGTTACTGCTGCTAACAGGTTTAAAACTCACCGACTCCAGGAACTGGTCCATTACGGGGCCGTAAGATTTGGTATTACTCACCAGCGTAAAACTGGCGCAGCGCACACCATCGCTGATGGTATTGATGATGACCGCACTGGTATCTTTATTAAAGATAAATTTACTCATGCCAGATAATACTTTCCAGCCCTGCAGGGTTTGGCTATCGGTAGCCAGGGGTTTTTCTGCAAGGCCAAACTTTTTATAATTTCTTAAGCCAAGGTTTTCCCATTCGCTTTCAAAATCGGCTGCAGCATTGCCTTGGCTGGCAGTACTTCTCACAATAGATACCTGCGCCCAGGTGCGTTTTGCCTGGTCGGTAGTGCTGTACATCAGGATGTTTTCTGACTGCGTTTTTTTCCAGCCCTTTGGTGGCGTAAAATTGATAAGGTCGAAACTTTGTTGCTGCGCTTTTAGCATGGTAGCGCACAGCAATAACATAACACAACATGTAATTTTCATAATTGATATTTATATTCAGGGTGATGAATAAATTCAAAAACAAAAAGCTGTATGGTGCTGATCGTTTTCATGCTGTAAACATACATGGGAGTGTCGGGTGCCCGCCTCCCGTAAAAACAGGATTTTTTGTTTGAGATCGTCCTTCTCTTAAAAATCCTGTTTTTAGGTGATAAGCGCACGATGTGTACAATGCTACTTTGCATTCATAAGCCCTGGATTAATAATGATGCGCCCGGGCTATTTGTTCATCTAAAATATTTATTGTGAAACAGTTTTTGCTTATTGCTCTACTCCAGGGCATTGTTTGCATAGCAGCAGCCCAAATGCCTGCGGGTGCAATACCATCAGCCGAAATGAAACAGGTGCTGGCAGAATTGAAAAAAGAAATTGCTACGCTTGAAACGGAAATTAAAAAAGCAGAAAAGGAAGATCCTGAATCGGCGGCTTTTATGAAGACCCAGCTCAAGACCTATAAGACCATGCTGGCCGGTTTTGAACCTGCAAAATCTGCTGCTGTAAAACCCGCACCCGTGGCTGCTAAAAAGGAGATGATACAAACGCCATCTCCCGTGGTAGCTGTGCATTTAAAGCAGCCCGTTGTGGCGCCCACAGCAGCGCAGGCTAAGGACAGGCTTTTCTGGTACCGGGGTAAAAAGATAAACGACAGCACATTGGTTACCCCCAAAAAAATGTTGGTGCAATATTCCCGCAAGCGGCAAATGCTGATTGTAGAACCTGATAAAAAAGAGGATACCAGTTTTCTTTCAATAGCAGCAAGGATCAAAAACAATGAAAAAGCAAAAAAGGAATTGGTAGAAGACTTTGACAAAGAAAAGAACGGCTTTATTTTTTATCCCTACCTGCAAACAAGTTTATCTGTGTACGATGATGTGAGCAAGCGGCTTTCTGATGCGGTAAACAATACCTTCAGCTTTAAAGATGCCGGGCAGGGAATGGCCAGCAGCGTGCCCGGCAACCCGCCTGTAACGCCTGGTAGAGGTCCAGACGCCGGTGGCGATATATTTTTTGCAACAGAAAATGAATCTGCCGACAGTATCCCGGGTGCAGAGCGGTTGATGCAGCAGCTAAACGGGGTATTGGATGATGCAGAACGAAAGATAAAACAACTTCCACCCGTCGAAAGTTTTCCGGCACCACCACGCCATGAGCTGGGCCGCTGTGCCGTATGTGATGAGGCCGCGGCAAAACGGCAGGTAGAACTGGATGCTTTGTGGGTAACACAATATTTGGGAAGGGAAAAAGAAATCCTGGCGCCGGTATTCGCTGCCGGCCATACTGCAGGTTTGTCGCTCGGTGAATATGGTGATGCCATCCAGGACCGGGTGATGTCAATCGCACTGCAGCTGATGGATCGTGTAACCCAAAAAAACAAGATACTCTGGAACCGCTACAAAGAGCAGATACATTATTTACCCGTGATCATCCCGGTGGTTTTGGGTATGGATCGCCAGCAGCAATTACTGGGCGGCGAAGGATCATTTATGCTTAATGAAATTGTAGGCTCGATGTATGCAGCCTACAAAAAATATTACAAAGAGCAGGTAGAAGCAAGAAACCATGATTTTGTGCTGAACGTACCATTCCACCTTGGCATTTACCGGCAACTGGAGCTGCTTGGTGCCGATGCGCTAGTGCCTGCAGTGGGTGAATACTTTAATGAAATGACGGCCTACAATCGGTTTGCATTAACAATGGATCTCGATTTTGTCTTTGAAAGTTCTGCTGACGGAAAGCTGGGTTTGCGGGCCACAGGCAAAATGGGTACTAAAGAAAAAGTTTTTGTAATGCTTTATCCTGAAGGTTGCAATTACAGGATGATGCCGCATAAAACCGATCTGAATAACAAAACACTGGAAGATGTTACACTTCCATTTACAGTAATGGGTGGCATAAAAACCGTAAGAGAAGATCATGATAAATTGGTGGACTATCCTTACGCCGGTCCTCCCGAGTATGCTATCCGTTTTCCTGATGCACGGATTGAATTTTGTTCCCCCGTGGCTGATACAATTTACCTCGCCATGATTGGCGGTGATGAAGCTGTAGCTGCAAGAGCGGGAGCGGATCTTCAAAAAATGAATAAAACCTACAGCATCGATATGGCGATTTATGCCAACCAGGTGCTGCTGAATGAAGAAACATCTGGTATGGAACAGGGCATACAAACTGCAGGCATTGATATCCTAAACAGTGTTTCCGGTATGATGCAGCAACAGGCGCCCGCCAATACGCTGGACAAGATAAAGACGCAGTACGATGGGTATATGGAAATGGATAATCGCAGGCAGCAACTGGAAAAAGCCTACAGCACTGAACAATCCTACATTTTATTTAATGCCAATAACAGGACCACGGTACTTACCGATACCTACCACGATACCAAACGCATGATGACCGACGGGGTGGAGGTTAAAAAAGGATTATTTCATGTGAGGATGGTGCATGAGCCGCTGAAATAATTGGCATGTGTACAAGTGGTAATCAACTGTTGTTTAACACCCTACATATGCCAGGTAAAAAAGGCAATTAAAAATTCAACATAAAGTGTAGAATCCTTGCTGTATGCGCCGAAGCAGGATGGGCAGGGGCATGGTAATTGTATAAAATTAAAATAAAACATATACCATGGATATTACGCAATCAATAGGAGAAGACAGGGTGCGGTCGGCCACGCCTGGTAGCATGAATGAAGAGATAGATCAGAAGACATCAGAAAATATTCGCCGTTATGTATCAGCAGATGTGGCCACTATAAAATCCAGGATCGATGAACTGGATAAAGAGTGGGATATAGAACGAACCCTTGAGCTTAATGCATCATTAATTGCATTGACAGGTGTGATACTTGCCGCCACCGTAAGTAAAAAATGGCTGGCGTTGCCGGCAATTGTTACCAGTTTTCTTGCCCAACACGCCATACAGGGCTGGTGCCCGCCACTGCCCTTATTCAGGAAAATGGGCATTCGAACTCAAAAGGAAATTGAAGCGGAACGTTATGCCCTGTTGCGACTGATCAATAAATAAGTTGGTTTGCAGGGTATGCTGTACTGTTAGGATTATGAGGAAGGGTGGAGGTTTCATCATTTGTTGGTCGCACTGGGACCGTCCGACAGGTCTTTGACAGTAGTGAGGTCATCAAAAAGTTGGTCGGACAGTCTTTGTCCGACCATTGTTTAGATCATGAAACATCAACTTCCTTATTCTATGGTTTTCCAGATAGGTCCTGCTTTTGAATTAAAGCGGCTGAGTTTGTTTTGCTGCTCCAGGTCCGTTAATATCTTTTCAGCTTCTGCATAGCTTTTATCATAAAAAAGGGCAAACTCCTGCAAAGTAGCTGTGGGTTGTGATTCAAAAATGGTTTCGTAGGATGCTGCAACTGCTTTTACAGCCTCTCCAGGCAACAGTTTGAGCAATGCCTGTTCGTATAGCGGGTATGCTTTGTTGCCATACACTTTAAAGCGGTTGTCGTCTTCATCAATAAATAAGATGGTGGGGAAGCCCCTCACACCCCATTGTTGCTTGAGCATCAGATCTTCTTCAAATAATTGTTTTGCCCTGTTTTCATAATCCTGCTCAAACAGTATCGTGTCGAGCTCTATATCATGTGCAGCCTGCAACAAGTGCTCCATCCTGCTGATATTTTTTTTCTCGACAAATACCATTTCTTTTATCCTTCTTAAGAACAGTGCTGCCTTTTTATTACCCTGCAATTGTGCTGCTTTAAAGCCGATGCTGGCGGGGTAGGAAGAATGAAGTGGATCTTCCATCCATACGTCTCCATCTATGGGCATGTTGTAATAGGCGCCCGCTTCTTCCCAATGTGCCGCCACAGTTTCTGGCCCGCTCACATCAGATCCTCCATATTCATCCCAGCTTTTCAACAACCCACCCATCCTGTATTCCACATCGAAATACTCACCGTATTCCTGATTTAACTTTCTTAATTGTGGTTCAATTCCCCAGCAGGAAGAACAAATAGGATCAGTAAAGTATAACAACTTCACCGGCTTTGTAGCGGCCGCTTTGTTATTGGTAAACTGCTGCGGTATTTCACAAATTCCGGTGGACGTATCACAATTCATTCCAGCTATATTTTCCATTTTACTTTTTTTTGTTTGAAATATGTAGTGCGCAGTTCGGCTGGTGCAGCTCAGTTTGTTGCAATAGGAAATTGATACGCATTACCTGCGCCTTCATCATCTTTCCGATAATGCGTAACAATTGTTATTATCTATTGTGCTAAATAACCGCCATCTACCGGGTAGTAGGCTCCGGTAACAAAAGATGCTTTAGGTGATGCCAGCCACAATAAGAGTTCTGCCACTTCTTCGGCTTCGCCTAATCTGCCAATGGGATGCAGGCCAACCAGGGCTTTCAGCGTTGCTTCGTCGAGCGAGTTTTCCACCAATGGTGTTTTTATATAACCGGGGCCAATGGAATTAATGCGGATATTTTTATCGGCATATTCCAGGGCAGCGGTTTTGGTTAATCCTACTACGCCATGTTTGGCAGCCACATAAGCGGGTGAAAATCTGGTACCAGCATGACCAAGGATAGACGCCACATTGATAATACTACCACCGCTGCTCATGGCAGGCAACTGGTAACGCAGACCATAAAACACGCCGGAAAGATTGATGTCGATTACTTTTTGCCAGCCATCAATAGGGTATTCGCCGGTAAGCCCAAGCGGGCCGCCGATACCGGCATTGTTAACGGCAATATCGAGCGCACCATATTTTTCAACCGTTTGTTTCACCAGCATTTCATTGTCTTCCGCACTGGCGGAGTTGGCTTTTACGAAAAATGCTTCTCCACCTGCTGTTTTAATTTCTTCCACCGCTGCATTGCCATGCTCTTCGTTAATATCTGATACCACCACTTTGGCGCCTTCGGCGGCAAATAATTTTGCTGCTGCTTTACCAATACCGGAACCTGCGCCGGTAATAATGGCCACTTTGTTCTGTAATAGTTTCATGATGTATTATTTTAAGTGAATAATAATTGTTTCCAACAATACCCGGCAATTGGGTTGGTCCCAATGCCTGTTTGTTTTTTGATATCACAAAGCTATTAACGCACCTTCAGGTTTCCATTGTGTTTAAACAAGAAAAAGCATTGACTTTAATCAATGCTTTCGTTGTTTCTTTTTTCTCCGTGATTGAAATGGGAAGATTTGACCTGGTTGATCGAACCGGGGCCTTCCGGCCATGATCTATCGCTGGTTCAATATATCGTTTACATACTGCGTCCACTCATATGGCGGGATAGATTTATCCAGGTAAAAGTCGGGTTGCAGACCTTTATCGTCAATGGTAAACTCTGGTATCCGCATACTCCTGGTAAGTGAATAGCCCAGTTCAAACTCATTACAGGGAGCGTTTACAAAATACATATTGGATACATCCAGCACGCCACGGGTGGTGGTGCCAAACAATTTTACTTTTTTACTTTGCTTTGCTGCGAGTAAAAATTGTTCATCCGTACTGCCGTTTCCCTGGTTGATGATGATGCCCACATTTTGAGGATAGGGATAAATAGTGTCGTATTTATCAATGGTTACATTTGACTCATTAATGTTTACAAACTTGCCTAAAGCTTTATCCAGTTTTTCATAAGCTGTTTTAGCCCACTGTTTACCTTCTTCATCAAATCCATATTCGGGTTTATTAATGAAATCGAGCATGCGCTGGTTGTTGAGTTTTGTAGAGAGGTATTCAACACCCACTGTTCTCACAGGGTTGGTATAAATAAAAGGAAGGATCTCTTTGTAGCTTGCATCGGATCCCCCGGTTCCATTCCTGATGTCGATAATAAGGTTTTTGGTTGAGAGTATTTTTTGCCGGTTGGCATTAATCACACTATCGATGGCTTTTTTCTCAGAATCCTGGAAGGATGGAATTCTGAAATACAATGTGTTGTTGTTAAGTAACTCCATGTAGGGTTTTTGAGCGCCTAACATTTTAAAATATTGCTCGTACTTAGTTTCATCGTCCATTAAAGGATAGGTTCTTGTAAGGTTGAAATTCCCGATCTGTAAATGGTTGTTGCCGATTAACGCAACATTGCCAGACTCCACGGGCGAATGATCCCGCATGTAAAAAACAGAGCTGGCCTCGTTTTCTTTTACACTGAATTTTAATTTTACCTGGCCCGGCGTCCAGGTATCTGCACCCGATTCAAGAATAGAACCGATATATTGATCACCAACTTTTTTAATGGCGATGCTGTAGGGTGGTGTTTGCCAGATGCCTTCATACCCGGGCGTCTTGGTTTTATCTAAATATTTTTTAAACTCTGTTGTATTGATGTGGTTTGTTTCCCAGTTGGTAAATTGTTGCCTGCCATTTTGTGCCGCATTGGCTGCAGGGGAGGGCTGTTGTAACAGCCGCATGCCTACATGCCCCGAACGAAAAAAGCGGAGCCATTCAGACAAGAGTGGTGTGCATTCGTTTAAGGTTTTGGCGGATTTTATTTTTTCTGCTATCCGTTTGTTGTGGTCTTCGTATGCCTGCCTGCCTTTTTGCTGTAAAGCATATAAAAAGCCTGCATCATTTTCTTCAAAAGTTTTTTTGAGCCATTCAAAATTTTTATTGCAGTCGCATGGCTGCGCAACGGCAAATGCCGGGATAAGCAAAAAGGAAACCAGCACCAGTTTTATTTTTTTCACGTGTTGTTATTTTATCTGCCGAAGAGGGGGTGGGTTGAGTTAAACGTTTATTTATCTACCAGGTATGAGAGTTCAACCACGCCGCTGCTAAACAACTTCGTGGTTTGCAGGTTGAGTTTTGTTTGTAGCTTAATATTTTGAAACAGGGGGATACCTTTACCGAGTATCACAGGATTAACAAAGAGCCAGTAGCCATCAATTAAATTTTGCCGGAGTAGTTCATGGGTTGCGCCGGGGCTGCCAAACATTAAAATTTCTCCCGTTCCTGACTGTTTTTTTTCCTGTATATGCTGCTCCAGGTTTTCGCTAAGGATAGTAGTGTTAGGAAGCTGAATCCCTTTTAGGGTTTTTGAAATAACCAATTTATGTGCCTGCGCATACCATTTTGAGTGTTCTTTATCGTGGGTGGTAGCGCCGGGTTTGTCGGCTGCGGTAGGCCAGTAACTTTCCATTAAATCGTAGGTTACCCTGCCGTACAAAGCGGTGTCGCCCTGGCTGATTCGTTTGCCAACATGTTCAAAAATTTCGGGGTCAATTTTTATCCAGTCCATTTCCCCCTTGGGGCCTGCTACAAATCCGTCGAGGGAAATGTGCATGAAGGAGATAATATTTCGCATGTTGTTGAGTTTTAAATTGCTTTTACAGGTAGCGTTCTTTTACTACCTGCACATGATGATACACATGGCCAATAGCAATAAAACCAAGTGCATTCACGGTAATTGCTTTTCCGTTGCTGATGCCGGACTGATCTAAATCATTTTCATTAAAACTCGCAAACAACTGCCGGGTGGTTAAGCGCACTGCTGTTAATTCATCGCAGAGGGCCTGCCAATTCCTCGCATTTGCATGGCTGTTGGCTGCGTACTCGTCTTCATCAAAACCAGGCAGGCTCTGCTTTTCGCCACGGGCAATACATAATGCCCTGTAGCAAAATATTCGTTCGGCGTCAATAATATGTTGTATCATCTCTTTTAAAGTCCATTTGCCTTCGGCGTACGCATACTCCTGTTTGTCGGGAGCGATGGATTGAAAAAAGCCATCGATCATTTGTTGCTGGGCTTCAAATGCAGGTGCAAGATCTGTTTCGGTTACTTTATTGGTGTAGGTAGAGAAGTATTCGGGAAAAGTTCCCGCTATAGGTTTTGGCATAACGAAAGTTTGCAACAAAAATAAGCCGTTCCTTTTTTGGAGGAACGGCTTATTTTATAAATGGTCTATTACTTTTTAAGCTTTCTTCGCTTTCTTTAAAGATGATTTAGGCAAAGGAGCTGTTTTTGTATTAGCAAGGGTGCTTGCATATTTCACCGCTTCATAAGCATTGATGATACCACCGGTTTTTGACAGTTCACTCATTTTTACTTTTTCGTCTGTGCCCGGCTTTTTAACATCAGTTGATGGAGGTGTAGTTGTTTTTTCAATTGCCTGCTTCACCTGTGCAGCAGTAAGGGTAGGGTAATGCTGCCAGATAAATGCAGCCACACCTGCTACCAGCGGGCAAGCCATACTGGTACCACTTGCGTTACCGTAAGTATTACCACCGGGTATAGTAGAATAAATATTTACACCGGGAGAAAACACATCTACATTACCTTTTCCGTAGTTGCTGAAATTAGCGGTATAGTTGCCATCTTTACCATTGTTGCTGGCGCCTACCAGTATTACGTTTTTGGCTTTACCACCATCCAGGTAATTTGGATTAGGATAGCTTGGCTCGGTGTCAACATTTTTGTGAGCGTTACCGGCTGCTGTTACCAGCAACACGCCTTTGCTTTCTGCATATTTGTATGCATCATCCACCCAATGTTTTTCTGGTGAAAAATCTTTACCAAAACTCATGCTGATGATTTTGGCACCATTATCCACTGCATATCGAATAGCGAGTGCGATATCTTTATCATGCTCATCACCATCGGGTACTGCACGCAGCATCATGATCTGTGCATTGCTCACTACGCCATCCATGCCTACGCCATTGTTGCGCACCGCTGCAATAATACCACTGCAGTGTGTACCGTGAAATGGTGTATTAGCCATCACATCAGGGTTTCCGTAGTAACGGTCGTTGATGTCTTCTTCATTGTCGCCAACAATATCTTTACGGTAAGCCGGTGGAGGAGTGGTGGCAGCGTCGCCTTTTCTCAACTCACCATCCATTTCATCCAGCAATTGTTTATTGGTGATATCGTAGCTGTCATTTGCTTTTGAGATCGTCAATAAAAAACCTTTCATCGCTTTTGATTCAGGACTCTGTGTAGTAAAATCCTTAATGTCGTTACCATTGTATTCGGCTTTGCCAAGCTCTTTTGCGAGTGCAGAATCACCTGCTTTTAATTTTGGCAACATTTGTTTCAGGTAAGCGATCTCCTGTGGATTGATATCGCCAACTGTTTTTGTTTTAGCCATCAGGAATACTTCGTATTCTGCTTTATCTGCCGGGGAAAGGGTGGCTTTATCAACTGTTTTTCCTTCCCACTTTGTTTTCAATTTATGGTACACACGGGCACCTTCGTAGCTATCTGTTTTTACGTTGCGGCCATCTTTTCCTCCAAGGAAATTCCAACCGTAAATATCATCTACATAACCATTTTTATCATCATCAATTCCGTTGCCAGGAATTTCTTTTGGATTGCGCCATAACACGGGTTTAAGATCTTCATGCAGGGTGTCGATACCACTATCGATTACAGCCACTACAATTTTTCCCGCTTTTGCATTTTTTGCTTTTACAAACTCGTAGGCTTTGTCGAGGCTGATGCCTGCGTAACCAGTAGAAGTTTTGTCTAGTAAATGCCAGTTTTTAGGAAGTGGATCTTTTTCTGAAGCACTTGTTCCCTGTGCGAAAGAACTGGCGCTGATCAATAAAGCAGCGAAGGCCGCAGTAGAAAATTTATTCATTTTAAATATTTGAAAGTAATGATGCGAAAATACCCTGTTTTCTGCAGCAGGCATTTCCGCTGGTAATATTTTGGCGAAATTTTATAGATC
>CBFGLL010000060.1:0-10052 GCA_965649585.1 uncultured Chitinophagaceae bacterium
AACTCGTTGATCACAAATATGCAGCGGTTGCTTCGGGGAATGATACCGTAGTGCAATACATTTTCATCTGCAAAACTTAATTTTAAATTAGCTGCTTTTATAGGATCAATGTCGCCGATGAGATCCGCCACGCTTACGTCTGGAGTGGCTAATTTTTCTCCGTAACGTTGGCTGCGGTGCAACCATTCAATAGCTGTATCATCTCCTTTTGCTGCAATGGTATCTACTGCAAATTTGGAAACGGGATGGAATGGGTCATCATTTATTTCGCTGCCTTTAACGATGGGGATATACTCATCCAGCAAATTAACCATCAGCCGGGCCATACGGGTTTTGGCCTGTCCTCTTAATCCGAGGAATAAAATATTATGCCTGCTTAAAATGGCCCTTTCCGTATCAGGTATTACGCTGTCTTCGTAACCGATGATGCCGGGAAAAGGGTTCTCCTTATTTTTTAATTTATCAATGAGGTTGGCACGAAGCTCGTCTTTGATAGATTTTGATTGATAGCCGCTTTTTTTAAGTTCGCCTAAAGTTTTTATCTGTGTGTTCATTTTAAAATTTTTGTTTGCCGGTAAGGCGGGAAGACGGGAAAATTTTGTTTTTGTCCCGATTTCAATTAACGTCTCTAATTTAAAAATCCAGTTAAATCCTTTTCATCAATGTTCCCCATGTTCCAAAAATCATAATCAATCATGATCATCATAATGATCAGCGTTCCCCTTATCCCCGCTACCTAAAACACCGTTTTACTTCTACCACTTTCAAAATCCTTGAATATAAAAGCCCCTAGCTTATCCAATGATGCAAAAAATGCTTTGCCATGATTGGTTTCCGTAAATTCCTGTACAAACCGCTGCAGGTAAGGATCACTGGCGATCATAAAAGTGGTAATAGGAATTTTTAGCTTTTTACATTGGGTGGCAAGGCTCATACACCTGTTTAAAATTTTCCTATCGGCCCCAAAACTATTTTTATAATATTTGCCATTGATCTTTAAACAGGTGGGCTTGCCATCTGTAATCATAAAGATCTGCTTGTTTGGATTTTTCCTTCGCCGCAAAATATCCATAGCCAGTTCCAAACCCGCCACTGTGTTTGTATGATAAGGCCCCACCTGTAAATAGGGAAGATCTTTAATCTCTATGGTCCATGCATCATTGCCAAATACTACAATGTCTAAAGTGTCTTTAGGGTATTTTGTTTTGATGAGTTCACTCAAAGCCATCGCCACTTTTTTGGCGGGGGTGATCCTATCTTCCCCGTACAAAATCATGGAATGAGAAATGTCAATCATCAACACTGTGGAGGTTTGTGTTTTGAAATCGGTTTCCCTTATTTCCAAGTCATCTTCCATCATCCGGAAACTGTCAATACCGTGGTTGATCTGTGCATTGCGGATGCTGCTGGTAAAATCTATCTGCTCCATGGTATCCCCAAACTGGAACGGCCTTGTTTCAGGATTTATTTCATCTCCGCCACCAGGTTTAAAAGTATGGTGGTTTCCCTGTTTACTTTTTTTGAGCTTCCCAAAAATTTCTTCCAGGCTTTTTTTGCGAATGCTTTGCTCAGTTTTGGGAGTGATAGAAATATTACCTGAATTATTTTCTTCGGAGATATAACCTTTATCCCTGAGTTCGTCTAAAAAATCACCAATGCCATATTCGTTATCGGTTAGTTTATATTCTTTATCGAGTTCGTTAAGCCATTGCATGGCTTCATTAAAATCGCCGCTGGTGTAGGTGAGTAATTGCAGGAACAGGTCGAGCAGCTGCTCAAACTTTGTTTTAGCATTTTCCGAAGGATCATATTTTGAAAATTGGAAGCCTCTCATGAGTCTTGCAATTTACGCAACAAAACAGGGAAGAGCTGAAGGAAGATTTGTTAAATAAAAAAATCCCCCGGCTGGCCAGGGGATTTAATATACGATTTAATAAAATTTACCGGTTGCTATCAGCAGCCTGGGGCGTATTCTGAATCACCCCGCTGTTTTCGGGATTAGCAATTTGTTTGCCTGAAAACTGGCCTTTCATCGTTGTCACCATTCTCAGTAATTCCTCGTTGCGCTGCTCTTCGTTTCCGAGGCTGTAGCGTTTGTTTTCTGTTAAGCTTTCGTAATATGTTTTTTGTTCGTTCATATCTTTCAGCAGTGCGTTGGATACTTTATCTCCCAAAGCATTATCTCCTGCTGTATATGCCGCTAATGCAAACTGGTAAGCAAATAGGTTGTGCATCTGGTTGCGGCTCGGCATACCATATGGCATATTTTCTTCCAACATCATTTTGTCGGCTCTTTGCAGCATTTGTTTGGCTTCATCCTTGCGGCCCGACTGTGCCATATTAATACCGGCCTGTGCATAGGCAAGACGTATAGAATTAAGGTGCCTGCGGTTTTCTTCATCGAAATAAACGCCGGCTTTATCAGCATTACCAAACTTAAATCTATTCATCATTACATCCTTCACCCAATCGAGGTTTACCTCGCTGTTAGCTACCGGTACCAGGCGGTAAGTAAGACCATCCTGGCGCAAATAATTTCCAAAGCCCAGTTCGCCGTAAGGGCTGGTAAAATATATGGGGCGTTTCCAACCGTTAGCTGCGATGATATTTAAAATCGCGGCATCGTTTTTATACAAGGCAGATTTTGGAATTTCAAAAACGATGTTGTTCAACACGGAATCGTTGGCATTAACAGTTCCGTTTCTTTTTACCAGGTTCACGTCTACAGGTACACTTACCCTTTTTGTAGGGAACACATTTAAGGAGCTACCATCACGACCTGTTTCCATTTTTGCCGGATCATCGCTGCCGGCCCAGTCTTTCATCATGGTATACAAATCCATGAATTGGTTGGGATCTACGCCGGCTTTTGGCGCATTATAAATGATATCCCTGGTGGAGCCTTCAATTTGTGCAGGCGTCCAGATAGGATCAATAGGATCGCTGTCGTTGATCTTATATCGCAATTGGTTAATGTACCAATCGGTTCCCAATAAACTTGAGTTGATCACCCTTACGTCTTTGCGCACACCTTCTACTTCCTGCGCATACCAAAGCGGGTAGGTATCATTATCGCCAAATGAAATTACGATGGCGTTTGGTGCACAACTTTCCAGGTAGTCTTTTGCAAGGTCGCTGGCAAGGCGCTTATTGCTCCTGTCATGATCGTCCCATTCTTCCTTAGCCATAATAAATGGAACGAGCAACAGACATAGTGCACCAGCTGCAAAAGCCGCAGTACGTTTGTTACTGATCACCCTTCCCAGCATTTCTTTCACATACAATACACCCAGTCCTATCCAGAATGCAAATGCATAAAATGAGCCCACAAATGCATAGTCACGTTCACGGGGCTGGTTGCCGGCCTGGTTGAGGTAAACAACAATGGCGATACCGGTGAAGAAAAATAACAGCCCCACCACGAAGGCATCTCTTCCATCTTTTTTGATCTGGTAGAATAATCCCAGCAAACCAAGGATTAGTGGAAGCGCATACAGGTTATTGTTTGCCTTATTATTTTTTAATGATTCCGGTAATTTGCTTTGATCGCCGAGGCGCAGGTTATCATAAAAACCGATACCTGTTTTCCAGTTTCCGTCACGCACATTGCCCATGTGGATGCCCTGGATATCATTTTGTTTGCCGGCAAAATTCCACATGAAATAACGCCAGTACATCCAGTTAAACTGGTAGCTGAAGAAGAATCCGAAATTTTCTGCAACGGTGGGTTTGCGTTCATAATTTCCCTGTTCATCTTTTCCTATCCCTGCCCAGTTGGCATAATAGTCAGCATGACCCTGGTCGTTGCTTTGATCCCACATACGAGGGAAAAAATGTTTGTCGCCCGGGGCATATACATAAGAAACTTTGCGACCATTTTTTTCGTAGCGCCCGTTTGACTTGATATAAGTTTCTTTTACATCTACGTCCTGTATCTCTGCTGTAAAATCCTGGCCATGCAAGATTGGCCAATCGCCATATTGTTCACGGCCGAGGTATCCCACAAGGTTCACGGGATTATCTACATTAAACATATCTACTGCCGGGTCCGCACTGCTGCGCACCATGGTAGTAAAATAAGTAGAGTAACCCAATAACATAAACAGGAAACCCCACAAACCTAATTTCAAAAAGTTCCAGTTATTTTTTCTTGCAATACGAAGTCCGAAATAAACGAGCGCTGCAATAAAAACAAAGAAAAATGCAAAGCCCGTGAAGAATGGAAGGTTGAGGCTGTTCACAAAAAAGATATCCATATTGCCGGCTCCCTGGATGGTCCATTGAATCACGGCTTTTTGCACCACACCTGTTATAACGCAGCCAATTAAAAAGGCCCAGAAAGTGCCCCAGTTGCTGGCTTTGTATCTCCTGTAATAATAAATTACAACGATGGCCGGGATGGTCAATAAATTCAATAAGTGAACACCAATGGATAAGCCCATTAGATAGAATATCAAAATGATCCAGCGATCAGCACGGGTGAAATGTCCTGTGATGCCACGCTCCTGTTCTTCTTCCACCGCCTGGTCCCATTTGAGCATTGCCCAAAAAACCACCGCGGTAAAGAAGGAAGACAATGCATATACCTCTGCCTCAACAGCGCTGTACCAAAAAGAATCGGAGAAGGTATAAGCCAAAGCACCTACCACACCGGCGGCCATGATGCCTACAATATTTGAATTGTTGAGTTCATTTTCATCTTTGCGTACGAGTTTGCGTGCAAAGTGAGTGATGCTCCAGAATAAAAATAGAATGGTGAAGCCACTTGCCAACGCACTCATAAGGTTGGCACCAATAGCAGCATTTTCCGGACCGAAGGGTATCATAAAAATACGGCCGATCAAAACAAACAGTGGTGCTCCGGGTGGGTGGGGGATCTGCAACTTATAGGCACTGGAAGCAAATTCACCACAGTCCCACAGACTGCCCGTAGCTTCCATTGTCATAATGTAAACAGTACAGGCGATGAGGCATACTATCCAGCCCGTAATGTTGTTGATTTTTTTAAAGCTCATGAGTTGTTAGTTATAAGTGGGCAAATATAATGATGTTTGCCCTTGAGCCACCTCCCATAAACCATTTTTACATTTTTTTGAGAGAGATAACTACTATTAACTTTGGAACTGTATGAAAAAAGCATTTCTACAATTACATGCTGCCGTGTTTTTAGCAGGTTTTACAGGCATTTTGGGCAAACTGATCGGGTTGCAGGAAGGTATGCTGGTATGGTGGCGCATTTTTATCACCATCATCGTGTTGTTTACCTGGTTGGCAGCAACCAAACAACTGGAGATATTAAAAAGAAAAGATATAGCAGCGGTGTCGGGTGTTGGTTTACTGATCGCACTTCACTGGATACTGTTTTATGGGAGTATTAAATATGCCAACGTATCTGTAGCGCTGGTATGTTTTTCTGCCACCGGATTTTTTACAGCTATTTTAGAACCCATCGTGATGCGTAAAAAAATAGAATGGATAGAGCTGGCACTTGGTTTACTTTCCATCATCGGCATCTATATCATATTTGATTTTCATCCTCAATATAAACTGGGTATTGCATTTGGAATAATGGCCGCTGTTGGTAGCGCTTTGTTTCCCATATTTAACAAGCAACTGCTGTTAAGGATTAAAGCAACTACACTCACTTTGTATGAATTTGCCGGGGGTTTATTGTTGCTGAGTTTATTGCTGCCCCTGTATCACCAGTTTTTCCCGGCAAATTATTATTGGCCTACGGCGATGGATTGGATGTGGCTGCTGGTACTGGCCGTTTTTTGCACGGTGCTGATGTTTGTACTGCAACTGGAGGCATTAAAAAAAATCTCCGCCTTTACTTCTAATTTAAGTTTTAACCTGGAGCCATTATACGGCATCATTATGGCTTTTTTGTTTTTCAAGGAAGGGCAGTTGTTGCAGAAGGAATTTTTTATCGGGCTGGGGTTGATCGTGCTGGCGGTGTTATTGCAAACATGGTTGATGGGTAGGAAGCGGAGAGTTGACGGTTGACGGTTTGTAGGTGATGCAATGTCACAAAAAAAGCGATCCATTTTAGGGACCGCTTCTTTTAAAAGTTGTAAATTTTTTTATTTTAATTTCTTCTGCAATTCCTCATTCATCTTTACGTAGTCATCATTTTTTGCTTCTTTAGCAAGTGTCCATGAAGTTTTTGAGCTTTCCATTGCAGCAGTTTTATTGCCCATTGCCTGTTCAATCCTTGCTTTGTACAGCCACATCCAGAATGCTTTAGGATTGTCTTTTACTGCTGCCGAAATGTATTCATGCGCTTTAGCAGGGTTGTTATCATATTCATTGTAAAACTGTGCAGCCATCCAATAAGGTTTTTTCTCTCCTTTCAAAGCTTCTGTTAACTGAGCTCTCATACGATCACGGATGGTAGCGGTGAACGGAATTTTCACGGCTGTTTTTTCCCAGGATAATTCCATGTTGCATGACTCTGGCTTAATATCAGTAAACTGGATGCTGAAATTTTCAACGTGATTTTTAAGCTTTTCAGTTTTCACTTTAAAACGCATCACATCTTCGCTTTCTTTGTAGCCATCAATACCCCAGTTTGTCAAACCTTTGTTGATTACAACTTCCCATTGGTCTTCGTTGGGGATAGTGTACAAAACATAAGAACCGGTGTCCAGTTTTTTGCCCATGATCTCCACGGCATCATTTATTTTGATAGAAGTGGCAGCATTGGCACCTGTGCGCCACAATTTATTCCAGGGTACAAGGTCGCCGAAAATTTTACGGTCTTTAGCAGCGGGGCGGCTGTATTTTACTTCGATGGTTCCCAACGCAAAATCCTGCTTAATAGTTTGTACCGGGGAAGGAGCCGGCATTTTTACCTGGGCCATGGTGCCGGCGGTAAACATTATAGCAGCGAGCGCTATCGATAATTTTTTCATTGTTTGATTTTTTTGTGAGTGAAGATAAATTTATTCGAAAAAAACTTTTACGGTTTGATAAAAAAGGCTGTTGTTGAGCGATTGCGCCAAATGATCCTGCAAAGGATCCGAATAACCCACTAATCCCAGCAACCCGGCAGCATTACCCTTGTTCAATGATATTTCAAGATAACCTGCAGAATTGAAATGTGCAAGCTTTTCTCCATCGGGAACGTCGGCATATGTTTCACTAATACGATCAATTACCTCGTTGCGTTTAAAAACAATGGAAAAATTTCTTCCTTTTCGCTGTTCTTCAAAATCATCTTTATGAATATTGATCACCACGTTTTCAAAATTGTCAATAAAGATGATCTGTCCTTCCATCCAGTTTTGTCCCAGCATTGGCCTAACGGGGTTTTTAACCCTAATGGAAACCGAATCATCACCTACTTCTTCTATTTTTTTTCCACCTGCAATGGCGTTGATGGCTTTTGCAAAAATGCTGGTGCAATACAGGGTGTTTTTTTGTACTGTTTTGCCCATTTCCAAAGCCACTACTTTTTGCGGTGTTTCTTCCAGTATCATGGTGATGATGCCATTATCTGCACAACAGATGTATTGACCATCATGTTCTATCATCAGCAAATGATCAGGCCTTTCGTCGAATAAATTTACCAGCACCAGGTGAAAACTTCCTTTTGGAAAATTACGGATGGCATTGCGGCATATATAAGCGGCCTGCGGGTAATTGAAGGGAGAAATCTGGTGGGAGATATCTATTATATTGAACTGATCATTTTCCTGCAACAGTGTACCCTTAATGGCGCCGGTGATAAAATCCTGCAATCCTATGTCGCTCGAAAGGGTAACAATTGGCATAGCTTAATGAAAAATTCATGTTTTGAGGCGGCCGGTTTATTTTACCAGCTTGCCGTTTTTAAAGAAAAAATTCCTGGTGAGCCTGTCTGCCCAGGAGGGAAATAATTTATTGATCAATACGGTTTGTTTGCCTTTGAAAGTTAACACCAGTGTTCTTTTTCTTTTTTCAATGGCTTTTAATATATGCCGGGCGCATTCTTCGGCGCTCATCAGCGATGATTCTTTCAGCGGGCTTTCACCCTGTGCTTCTGCGTTGGCATTTAAAGCAGCATTTCGAATATTGCTGCGGGTAAAGCCGGGGCAAACCCACATCACGTTCACGTCATCATCCAGTAGTTCTGTTCTGATGGCTTCCATCCACCCGTTCATGGCAAATTTGCTGGCGCTGTAGCCGCTCCTGCCGGGGAGGCCACGGTAGCCGGCAATGGAAGATACCCCAACAATGGTTCCCTTGCGTGCTACGATAGAATCCAGCGCCAGTTTGGTACAATACACTGTACCGAAATAATTAATGTCCATCAGTTTGCGGAACACATCCAGTTCAGCATCTTTTAACAGGGAACGCATGGAAATGCCCGCATTATTGATAAGAATATCGATACCGCCAAACTGTTTGATGGTGGAATCGATAAACATTTTGCAATCATTATAATTACTCACATCCGCCACCACGCAGTGGAGCGGGCTGGTAGAATAGCGCAACTGAAGGTCGTACAATTTATCCTGGTTGCGGGCGCAGGTGGCTACTTTAGCGCCCATGCCAAGCAGTTGCTCGGCCAATGCTTTGCCAATTCCATCACTTCCGCCCGTGATAGCAACTACCTTATCCTGAAAGAATTGACTCATGCATTTCTATTTTGGCAAAAATACAGTCAAAGCTCGAAAAATGGAGTAGGGGTACTAAGAATAAAAAAGCCTTCGATAATGATCGAAGGCTTTTGTGATCCCGCTGGGACTCGAACCCAGGGCCCATACATTAAAAGTGTATTGCTCTACCAACTGAGCTACGGAATCATCACTCTTTTAGAGTACCCTTTTTTGAAGGGAGTGCAAAAATAGGGCAAAAACTTTTGGTAGCAAATTTTTTTAAAAAAACTTTTTTTCACAATTCACCTATTTCATCTTCTTCGCAATCATAATCAGCCTCGGTGAGTGCTTTACATGGTATCCGGCAAATTCATAATCTCCAAACACTTCCTGTATCTGCATTCCCTGGTAGGCAAACATTTCGGTAAAATCTCCCAGGGAAAATTTGGCAACTTTTTCAGTGTACACGAGTGGTTCTTCCAGCGCTTCGTCTTCTACTTCTATCTTTTTATAGAAATAATTTTCATCATACCACTTGGTGATATTGTATTCAACCCCGTCTATCTGCTGCTGTGAATGGTGGATGTTATGATCTTCAGAATAGTGCACATTAAGATAGTCCATGACAAAAGTGCCTCCTTTTTTTAGGGCTGTGGCAATGCTATGGATGGCATTATCATGTTCCCGTTGTGTACGAAAATACCCGAAGCTGGTAAAAAAATTAAAGGCATAATCGAAATAGCGTATCCAGAATGGAAGTCGCATATCGTGGAGGTAAAAATGGAGGTTGTCAGACTCTTGTTGCAGGGCTTCTTCAATACTATCCAGGCTCAGGTCGATGCCCGTTACATCAAATCCTTTTTGTGCCAGCTGCATGGAATGCCTTCCCTTTCCACAGGCCACATCCAGCATAGTAGCGCCGGGCGGCGGCTGGAGGTGATCAATCAATTTATTGATAAATGCCGCGGCCTCCGTTTTATCCCTATTGAAATATAACTGGTGATAGTAGGGTGAGTTGAACCAATCTTTAAACCAGGCCTGTTGCATGCGGCAAAGGTAATTCGTTTTTATATGGCAGTTTCAAAGCCGGCTGTAAAACCATCATTTATCGGAGGAATAAATTAGCTTATGTATCTTTGCAACCCTTAAAAGTTCAATCAAAATGTCGCTCATTAAAAGTATTTCTGGTATTCGTGGCACTATCGGCGGCGCTACACAAGATAATCTTACCCCTCTCGATATCGTAAAATTTACCGCAGCTTATGGTACCTGGCTGCTGGACAGCAATAACAAAAAAAAATCTTCCCCTAAAAAAGTAGTACTGGGCAGGGATGGACGCATCAGTGGCCAAATGCTGAAACAATTAGTAACCGCAACCCTGAACGGGCTCGGTATTGATGTGGTTGACCTGGACCTGAGTACCACGCCCACGGTTGAAATGGCTGTGGGATTTTTAAAAGCCGATGGTGG
>CBFGLL010000061.1:0-10013 GCA_965649585.1 uncultured Chitinophagaceae bacterium
ATTTCCTATTAAACACTCGCTGGCTTTCGATTACGACTACCAGTTTATGATCAATGAGATCGTCGGAAATATTAAGGCGAGCTGCAAGAAAGCAAAAGTGAAAATGCCAAATATCTACACCGAGTTTGGAAGTTTTACAGTAGGAGAGAGCATGGCGCATATTTACAGTGTGATCGGTGAAAAACACCAGAACGACAGGGAAACCTGGTATATGATTGATTCATCTTTTATCACCACTTTACCAGATACCTGGGGTATCGGCGAAAGGTTTTTAATGCTCCCGATCAATAAATGGGAGAACGAATCGCAAAGGGTGGTGCTTGGTGGTATCACCTGTGATGGGCATGATTACTACGATTCAGAAGAGCATATCAACGAAGTATTCCTCCCAAAAATTAAAAACAGCAACGGTGAAACCCCCAACAACAATGAACCATTGTATGTGGGTTTCTTCCATACGGGTGCTTACCAGGACCAGATAAGTGGCTACGGTGGTATTAAACATTGCCTGATACCCTCACCAAAGCATATCATTGTGGAGAAAGATAAAAATGGTAAACTGGTGGATTGGGTGTATGCGAAGGAGCAGACTGCGCAGAGTATGTTGAAGATATTAGGGTATAAATAAAAAAATTAAAAAGACTAAGTGTCGATCAGCCCGCAATGAGCGGGCTGTTTTTGCATTTGAGAATTTGGCGGTTGGGGAATTATTTGTTGTGCGCAATCCTATAAATCACCCCGCTATAATCATCACTCACCAACATCGAACCATCAGCCAAAACTTCTACATCCACTGGCCTTCCCAGTACTTTTCCATCAGGTTGTAACCAGCCGGTTGCAAAATCGGTGCGACCTAAAGATCTTCCAGCACTGTCAAGTTTCACCAAAGACACTTTATATCCAACGGGTTCACTTCTGTTCCAGCTACCATGCTCTGCAATAAAAATTTGTTGTGAGTAATCAGCAGGAAACATGTTTCCTGTGTAGAAGCGCATTCCAAGTGCAGCAACGTGTGCGCCCAAAACCTGCACCGGTGAAGTAAACTCACTGCAATTCCTTTTTTTTCCAAATTTAGGATCAGCTGTATTGTCCTGGTGGCAATAGGGATACCCAAAATGCATATTAGCAGCAGGTGCTGTATTCAATTCGTCACCCGGCATATCATCGCCCATCATATCTCTTCCATTGTCGGTAAACCATAAATTTTTTGTGGTAGGGTGCCATGCAAACCCTACAGAATTCCGGATGCCATGTGCAAATACCTCAAAGCCGGTACCGTCTTCATTTAACCTGGTGATACTTGAATAGACCGGGTCTTTCTTTTCACAAATGTTACAAGGCGCTCCAACAGGAACATACAATTTTCCATCCGGGCCAAAGGCAATGAATTTCCAGCCATGGTGTTTGTCTTTTGGAAACTGATCGTACACGATAACAGGCTGTGGTGGATTAGCCAGCTGGCTTTCTATATTTTCTAATTTTAAAATACTGGAGATGGTAGCAATATACAGGTGGCCGTTTTTAAAAGCAACACCATTGGGCGAATTCAACCCGCTGGCGAGTGTAAAAGATTTATCGGCCTTACCGTCTTTGTTGCTATCAGAAATTGCATACACTTTGTCGCCACTGCGGTTGCCCACGTACACAGTGCCGGAAGGCGATACCGTCAGGCTTCTTGCGTTAGGCACTTCAGCAAATACACTGATGCTAAAGCCAGGGGGCATTTTTATTTTATCAAGCTGGTACTTCGTGTAAAGCGCATCCTTTTCCGT
The DNA here is from genome assembly GCA_965649585.1 of uncultured Chitinophagaceae bacterium. Taxonomy (GTDB): domain Bacteria; phylum Bacteroidota; class Bacteroidia; order Chitinophagales; family Chitinophagaceae; genus Ferruginibacter. The sequence goes on from CBFGLL010000061.1 coordinate 1,773, forward strand.
TTCGCTTTTCGGAACGGCCGGCGCTGATTTTTTTTCGCCACATGCGGAAAAGACAAGCAAAACTGCTGCGCTATAAAAAAATAAGTTCATGTTTTTTATTTATGATTCAAACAAAGATTGCACACCGTTGCAATACCGGGCTTCATGGTTCAACAGCCATTTTTTTCGCCAGAGATCTCCTCCATAACCCACCAGGCTGCCATTACTGCCAATCACCCGGTGACAAGGAACTACGATGGCAATATTGTTTTTTCCATTAGCTGTGCCCACCGCCCTGATGGCTTTTACATCACCCAGTCGCTTGCTTAGAGTTAGGTAACTGATCGGTTGCCCCGCCTTGATATTCACTAATTCATTCCAAACCTTTTGCTGAAAAGAAGTGCCCTGCTGCCGGAGTGGCAAAGAAAAATTCAGATCCTTCCCTGAAAAATAATTATCCAACTGCCGGATAGCTTGTTTTAAAACCGGCGATTTGGGTTCTATTGTGTTATGAGCGTTGGTTTCCTGTACGCCATTTTTCTCCGTGCTCACAAAATACAATTGAGTGAGATGCTCATTTTCTGCAGTGAGTTGTAGAAGCCCAACGGGGCTCTCATAAAAAATAGTTTCCTTCATTGAAACTGTAATTTAAAAAATAAACAGGGGGAAAAATCAGCCTATTTTGTCGCCGTTGTCCACGGCAAAGGAAGGCTGCAATAAAACCACATCATGATTGCTGTTGTAAACGCCTAATACCAGGCATTCACTCCAAAAATCGGCAATTTGTTTGGGCGGAAAATTCACTACTCCAATTACCTGTTTCCCTATTAAATCATCCAGGGAATATAAAGCAGTTATCTGGGCAGAAGATTTTTTGATTCCCAGTGGACCAAAATCGATGCTTAGTTTATAAGCAGGTTTTTTAGCTTTTTCAAAATTGCTGGCTTCAATAATTGTCCCGATGCGCATATCAATTTTTTCAAAATCGTTCCAACTGATCATAGGGGTTCTGTTTTTACAACTGCATCTAAATTTATCGGGCCAAAAATGTGGGGGAACGCTTCATTTACACTGCTGGCCACTTCATACTTCACAGGCGCCTGCAGCTTTGATTCATCAATCTGTAGTAAAATTAAACCGGTGGTATCTGCATAATATCTTTCAATAACGCCAGGCAATTGTTCCAGCGAACAATTGTGAATAAAACCCTCTTTCGAAAGAGAGGGATGGGTATAAAAACCCTGTTTAAGTGCAGACTCCCAATCGGTGGCTGTTGTTACATGATAAATCATTCGTCGAGTAAACTTGAAAGTGAAAGCAATTCGTCCATTTTATAATAGTTACGATCGTTGTCGAAGCATTTGGCAAGTTCCTCCAGCAAAAACTGGATCACTTTTTTGTTGTTCATCGGCCGGAAATAGGAAGCCACCGGTGGCACATTCAATCTTTTGAAATAATTTTCGATATCCTTATGCGAATACATCTGGCCCGTGAGCGGATCAATAAAAAATTTGATATTATCTGCGGGGTTTCCCGATGGGCTGGCGGTATCAAAAGCGTCGTCCATAAAGCCAAGGATAAATTGCCGGGGAATATTTACAGCTCTTACGGGTATATCGAGCAGGTGGCATAAGCCCAGGTAAATAATTCCATTGCTTACAGCATTTCCCTTCCTGCTTTCTAAGGTTCTGTTGATAAGAAACTGCTCCGGGTGCTCGTAGTTTATTTCAACTCCTTTGTGTTTATAATAATTGTAAAAGATACTGTTCATCACATTTATCTTTTCAATAGGAGTGAGGTAGTTGTTGAGCTCCAGCCACACATTACGCCGTATTTTTTCAACTTCCTGCTTTACGGAATCGGCGGCTAATTCCGGGTAATTGTATTTGGCCACGATGAGTGCCCCCTCCAGTAAATCAGTGGGATATGCAGCCCAGTTGTTGAACTCCTGGGTAAGATCCCGGAAATGAACCCGGTGGATCAATAATTCAATACGTTCCTGGGTATCTTCATTGTGTACATTTTCCCAAAGGTTTTCCAGGTTGGGGATGATCTCCTTACCGAATGATACCAGTTTTTCACTCACAGTCTGGTACACATCCTCATCGGGATCGTCAATTAAATGTAACAGGGCTTTGATTTCTTTATTTTCTTTCAAAAGGTAAAATTTGATGGTCAATTTCGGCAAGAATGTTAAATACAAATAGTTAAACTTTTGCACACCCGTGACAAACTTTAAAGAAGGCTTCCCCAGGCAATTAATTGCTGCATACTACCCGCAAAAATTGTTGAAAATCTGTTTACAATTGCCCGCTGCAAAAAAAATGCGGGGCTGCTGAAACCTATATATTTGTTGGTATCCTCATCCCCCGAAAAGCGCCCGTACAGTTCCATCCAGCTAACGTCCATAAAACTAATTTCATGAGAATTAAAATTTTACCTGCATACTTACTGTTGGTAGTACTGATGCCCCTGTTTTCTGTTGCTCAAAATGCCAAACCACTTCCCACTTCCCGCATCTTAAAAACGGCCACTTCGTTAATGGAGGCTCAGCAATATGAAGCTGCACTTGAATATTTTCAAAAAGGTTTAAAGCAGGCAAAAATTGATAATGAAGCTTTCAACCAGGCACAGGCCTACGAAGGTTTGGGAAACCTGTATAGCAAAACCAACCAGCCTGCACTCGCAGTGGAGTCTTATCAAAAAGCGATTAAGCTGTATCGTTCGCAGGGCCTCAACGTAATTGCAGACGTGCTGGATAAAATGGCCAAAGGCGTACAGGGAATTGGTGAATTGTATGCCGGCGTTGAAATTGGCGGCAAGGGGATCAAACTGAGTATTATTGAATTGAAGATCAGTAAAACAGGGGAAAACGATTATTCATTAAAAATGGATACATCTATTAATACGGATGCCGCCCAGCTTTCTTACCAGAGCGAAAAAGAAACTTATGATGCAGTCACCATTTTTTATGATATCATTAAAAAGCGGTTCCAGATACCTGCGCAGCATACCCATATTGTTATCAGCAGCGGCTTAAAACAGGAACTGGACAAATTTAATAAAGTGGAATACTTCGCAAGTGTGGTGAGGCCAAAGGAACTGGATAGCAGAATTAAGATCAGTTATGTAACACCGGCACAGGAGGCCGAATTGAGTTTTAAAGGAATTGTTCCGCAAAAAAATAAACTTACTGCCAACCAGTTGGATGTTGGCAGCGGCAACACCAAGGGTGGCTATTTTGATGCCCGCAATAATTTTGTACCCGTAACCTTTCCACTCGGCACCAAAAGTTTTCAGCGGCTCGTGGAAACAAAAACCTCTGGGCCGATTGATGACTTTCACGATGCGGCAGAAAAAATTGTTGCAGACAGCCTGGGTAGGGTAATGGTGTATGAATTTTTAAATAAAAAAGATTTCAAGTCGAGAGACCTGGTTTATTTGTCCGGCGGCATTGTATGGGCTATTGCCTCGCTTATGCATCCCGAGTTGATAAATGAAAATTTTGTGGAGTTGAATCAAAAAGATATCAGCAGTTTCCGCCAACTCATCTATACCGATTATCATAACCTGATAAAACCTGACCTGTTAAGCAGCATGAAACCCGAAGATGCCGGTGCTACGCTAAAAAATATCAACAGGGTAGTGAACACCTATGATCAAAAAGCGCTGCTGGCTGGGGCTATTTGGTTAGATGAATTGATCCAGCAGGTAAATACGATCAACCCAGGTAAAAAACTGGTGTTTCCCAGGTACGCTTATGTAGGCTGGATCACCGGGTATATACTTGATAAGATCAATAAACAGTACTCCGGGCTTGCGGTGAATTAATAACTATAAGGCAATTTCAAAGAGACTTAAATAGATAGCGCTGTAATGTTCCGGTAGCTGCTTGCTACGTTCCGGTACGGTGGAGCCCAGGTATTTAAAACCACATTGCTGGTAATAGTTGATCAGTTTTTCGTTGTCGCCCCAGGTATCCATGCGGATGAATTTTTTGCCCATGGATACTGCATGCTGCTTTGCCCATGCCGCAATATGTTTCACATAATTCCGCCCGTGATAATCAGGGTGGGTAACAATTCGATGAATATACATGGCAGGATCCTTATCTTTTTCTCCCCAGATAAAGGGATCTTCATAGGTGATTGCAAAAATGCAGGCGATGTTATCTTCTTCCATTATTTTCCATTGCCTTTTTTCATCCAGTTCAGTTTTTATAAGCGATTGATCAAAACTTTGCCAGGTTTTATCAAACTTAGTTTTTTGATATTCAATGGCCATATCATAAAAATTGAAAATTTTGCTGATCTCCCCTGGTTGAACGTTTATTATTTCCGTCATCTGTGTTTTTTTGCAAAGCTAAACATGGCCTCCGAAGCTTGCAGCAGAAAATTTTTAAATGGCGTTCGCTAATTGAAGAAGGATTCGAAAGAATATCTGGAAAATTTATTATTTTATCGGTAAACCTATTATTCTTTAAAGCTTACTTTACAGGAAAATTGTTATGAAAACCTGGGTCATCACTTCAATCCTTAATGTTAGTATAATGCTGGTACTCTCCTGCAATAACGATGCAATCAAAAACAGCGATTCCAATCGGGATTTGTTGACGGATAAAGAAGTGATGAATTTTATAATGGAATATGATAAAGTGTTTGCCGAAAGAGATACGATGGCGATGAAGCAAATGATAGACGACAATTATACCTATTTCTCCTCCACCGGTCAGCTAAGCAATAAGGATAATACGATTGAAATGTTCGAGCCCTCCAATGAATACAAAGTAGATACGGTGGCAAGGATGGAGATCAACTACCAGTTAAATGGCAATGTGGCAATTGTTAGCAGCAAGTGGATAGGCAGGGGTTCATTTGCCGGTGAGAAGTTTGATGACAACCAGCTATGTGGCATGGTGATCCAGAAAAAAGATGGGCAGCTGAAAATAATCGCCGAACACTGCGTTCAGATTGTTAAATAAGATAATAATGTTTGCCTTTTATTAACTACATGGCAGCTCCCATAGCACCGCATTTTACGGCCAAAATAACCTATTTTTGCCGCCTAAATTTTGAGTGTAGTACATGAAGAATATTCGCAATTTTTGCATTATTGCCCATATTGACCACGGAAAAAGTACCCTGGCAGACCGCCTGTTGCAAACCACTAATACTGTAAGCGACAGGGATATGCAGGCGCAGGTATTGGATGATATGGACCTGGAGCGGGAAAAGGGCATCACCATCAAGAGTCATGCGATCCAGATAAATTACCCTTATAAAGGTGAACAATATACGCTCAATTTAATTGATACTCCCGGCCACGTGGATTTTAGTTACGAGGTAAGCCGGGCGCTTGCTGCCTGCGAAGGTGCTTTGCTGCTGGTAGACGCCACGCAGGGTATTCAGGCGCAAACCATCAGCAACCTTTACCTGGCTATTGATAATGATCTCGAGATCATTCCCGTGATCAATAAAATTGATATGGACGGTGCTATGATCCCCGAAGTGAAGGACCAGATCATTGATCTTATCGGTTGCAAAGAAGATGAAATTTTATTGGCGAGCGGGAAAAGCGGGATAGGCATTGAAGAAATTTTGAAAGCCATCGTGGAGCGCATTCCTGCTCCCGAGGGTGATCCCAATGCACCCTTACAGGCTTTAATATTTGATTCAGTATTCAACAGTTTTAGAGGGATCATTGTGTATTACCGCATCTTCAACGGTAGCATTAAAAAAGGAGACAAGGTAAAATTTTTCAGTACCGATAAAGAATATGAGGCAGACGAAGTGGGCATTCTTAAGTTGGGAATGGAGAAAAAGGATAGGGTGGAATGCGGCGACGTGGGTTATATCATCACGGGCATCAAAAATGCGAAAGAAGTAAAAGTGGGTGATACCCTTACCACAGTGGTGAACCCCACTCAAACACGTATAGATGGGTTTGAAGAAGTAAAACCGATGGTATTTGCCGGCATTTTTCCGGTAGAAACGGATGCATTTGAAGAGCTGAGAGATTGTATGGAGAAATTGCAGCTGAATGATGCTTCTCTTACTTTTGAACTGGAAACATCGCAGGCGTTGGGCTTTGGCTTCCGTTGCGGCTTCCTTGGGTTGTTACACATGGAGATAATACAGGAACGCCTGGAAAGAGAATTCAATCAAACGGTGATCACCACAGTTCCCAACGTAAGTTTTATCGCCTATACTACCAAGGACGAAAAAATTGATGTACACAATCCGGCAACGCTGCCCGATCCCAGCAGAACAGAGCGGATTGAAGAACCGTATATTAAAGCACAGATCATTACGCAGGCAGAATATATCGGTAATATCATGACGCTTTGTATCAGTAAACGGGGCATGTTGATTCACCAGAGTTATTTAACGCCCACCCGTGTTGAACTTACTTTTGAGATGCCATTAACAGAGATCGTTTTTGATTTTTATGATAAATTAAAATCGCAAACAAGGGGCTACGCTTCTTTCGATTATCATCCTATCGGTTTCAGGGAAAGTGATATCGTACGCATGGATATTTTGTTGAACGGTGAAAAAGTGGATGCGTTGAGCGCATTGATCCATAGAAGCCGTGCCCAGGAATTTGGCCGCAAACTTTGTGAAAAATTAAAAGAGTTGCTTACACGCCAGCAATTCCAGATCGCCATCCAGGCTGCCATTGGTGCCAAGATCATTGCCCGTGAAAACATCAGCGCCATGCGTAAAGACGTAACCGCAAAATGTTATGGTGGTGATATCAGCCGTAAACGCAAACTTCTGGAAAAACAAAAAGAAGGTAAAAAACGCATGCGCCAGATAGGCAACGTAGAAGTGCCACAGGAAGCGTTTTTGGCAGTGTTAAAGCTCGATGATTAAACCCCTGCTGCTCAAGGGGAACCCAGGTTAGCATTATTTAAACCATGTTGACCTGTTAATTTGAAAACAGAAGAATTTATTCCTGGGTTGCATTCGTTGGTTTATGAATGTATCCCAAGATTAAGGGTTGAGTTATGAAATTATTCCCGGAATCCACCTTACATCAACTGGAGTTTGATAAAATACAGGCTTTGCTGGCAGACCATTGTAAAACGGAATATGCCAGGAGCCTGGCTTCCCGTTTGCGCATTCATACAAAAATTGAATTCATCCGTATTGCGCTGCAGCAGGCGCAGGAATTTAAATCCATCTTACAGGAAGGGCTTTATTTTCCCAATGAGTTTTCTATCAACATACAGCGGGAGATAAAATTGCTTGGTATACCCGGCGCATCCTTAAGCGGTGAACAATTCCTGCTGATCCGCAGGCTCACTGAAAATGCGCAGCATATTTTTCGGTGGTTTACGGTAGAGGCAAGAGAACATTACCCGGGTTTGACAGAAGTGATTGCCAGCAACTATTACGAAAAAGCCATTAAAGAACTCATTGATGAAGTGCTGGACGAAACGGGCACGGTAAAAGATAACGCCAGCGAAGCGCTTTCAGATATCAGGATGAAACTATATCGCAAGCGAAATGAATTGAGGCGGGTGTTTGATCGCATCGTAAGTAAACTCAACAAACAAGGTTACCTCGCAGATATTGAAGAAAGTTTTATGAACGGGCGACGGGTGCTGGCAGTTTTTGCTGAACAAAAACGAAGCATCAAAGGTGTACTGCACGGGGAAAGTGATAGTCGTCGCACCAGCTTTATTGAACCCGAAGAAACCACGGAACTCAACAACGAAATTTTTACGTTTGAATACGAGGAGCAAAAGGAGGTGTACCGAATTCTTAGGCAGCTTACTCAGCAGCTGAGTGTGTACGCACCCTTACTCAAAAGTTATCATGATATGTCCGGGCAGTATGATTTTATCCGGGCCAAAGCAAAACTTGCCATCGACATCAATGGCAGTTATCCTTTGCTGAAAGATAAAGCACATATCAACTTTATCGATGCTTATCATCCTTTGTTGTTACTGTATAATCAAAAACAAAATAAACCAACCGTACCGGTTAGTTTAAAGCTAGATGATCAAAACAGCATCCTGGTAATTAGTGGACCGAATGCTGGAGGAAAAACCGTTACACTTAAAACAATTGGTTTACTACAGGTGATGATGCAGGCAGGTTTGCTGGTAAGCATGAGTGCCGATAGCGAAATGGGCATCTTCAAGCAATTGCTCATCCATATTGGTGATACGCAGAGCCTCGAATTTGAATTGAGTACCTATTCATCTCACCTTAAAAACATGAAGCATTTCATAGAAAATGCCAATGGAAAAAC
>CBFGLL010000062.1:0-9980 GCA_965649585.1 uncultured Chitinophagaceae bacterium
TTTGCACCAAACGGCTGTTTACCGGCCAACGGACAGGTGAACTTTACCTATACCGGAACTGCGCAGGCAGGTCAGACCTATTCATGGGATTTTGGAGATGGTAGTCCTGCTTCTACATTACCGAATCCAACGCATGTATATAGTGCAGGTGCCTACCAGATTATTTTAACGGTTACCAACCCTACAACGGGCTGTGTAGAAAAGGATACGATCAATCAAACATTTAATGTAACACCTGCGCTGGCTTATCCTGCATTGGCGGCTACCTGCCAGAATGCGAGCAGTGTGAATGTGGCAACAGCTACCGTGACCAATGGCGTAACAGGTACCGGCGTTTACAGCGGCCCGGGTACGAGTGCGGCAGGTGTCTTCAACCCATCTGTTGCGGGTGCGGGCACACATACTATCACTTATACATTTACATCTACCAGTGGTAACTGTGTAGCAACCGCAACGCAAACCATTACGGTGGCACCTACGCCGCAGGCAACATTCAGCTTTACTCCAAACGGATGTTTACCTGCAAACGGACAGGTGAACTTTACCTATACCGGAACTACGCAGGCAGGTCAGACCTATTCATGGGATTTTGGAGATGGTAGTCCTGCTTCCACATTGCCGAATCCAACGCATGTATATAGTGCAGGTACTTACCAGATTATTTTAACGGTTACCAACCCTACAACGGGCTGTGTAGAAAAAGATACGGTGAACCAGGCTTTCAATGTAACACCGGCGCTGGCTTATCCAGCGTTAGCAGCTACTTGCGAGAATATAACGAGTGTGAATGTGGCAACAGCTACCGTGACCAATGGCGTAACAGGTACCGGCGTTTACAGCGGCCCGGGTACGAGTGCGGCAGGTGTCTTCAACCCATCTGTTGCGGGTGCGGGCACACATACTATCACTTATACATTTACATCTACCAGTGGTAACTGTGTAGCAACCGCAACGCAAACCATTACGGTGGCACCTACGCCGCAGGCAACATTCAGCTTTACTCCAAACGGATGTTTACCTGCAAACGGACAGGTGAACTTTACCTATACCGGAACTACGCAGGCAGGTCAGACCTATTCATGGGATTTTGGAGATGGTAGTCCTGCTTCCACATTGCCGAATCCAACGCATGTATATAGTGCAGGTACTTACCAGATTATTTTAACGGTTACCAACCCTACAACGGGCTGTGTAGAAAAAGATACGGTGAACCAGGCTTTCAATGTAACACCGGCGCTGGCTTATCCAGCGTTAGCAGCTACTTGCGAGAATATAACGAGTGTGAATGTGGCAACAGCCACGGTTACCAACGGCGTAACCGGCACGGGCGTGTATAGCGGACCCGGCGTAAGCCCGACAGGTATTTTCAATCCATCTGTTGCTGGCCCGGGTACACATACCATTACTTATACCTTTACTTCTGCATCCGGCAACTGCGTAGAAGACAGCAGCCAGACCATCGTGGTAAATCCAAAACCGAATGCGAGCTTTACCGCTCCAACGGTTTGCCTGCCTTCAAGTGGCTTGGCCAACTTTACTTATACAGGTACGCCGCAGGCAGGTCAAACCTATCTTTGGAATTTTGGTGACCCTGCAAGCGGAGCTAATAATACCTCCACTTTACAAAATCCAAGTCATACTTATACTACCGGAAACTACCAGGTAATTTTGGAAGTAACCAATCCAACAACCGGTTGTATTGACAGGGATACTCTCAATCAAACATTTAATGTAACCCCGGCACTGGCTTACCCGCCGCTTACTGCCACTTGTGAAAACCTTACCAACGTGAATGTGGCTACTGCCACTGTGACCAACGGAGTTCCAGGCACGGGCGTTTATAGCGGACCCGGCGTAAGCCCTGCAGGTATTTTTAATCCATCTGTTGCGGGCCCGGGTACACATACCATTACTTATACCTTTACATCTGCATCGGGCAACTGCGTGGAAGACAGCAGCCAGACGATCGTTGTAAATCCAAAACCAAATGCAAGCTTTACCGCTCCAACGGTTTGCCTGCCTTCAAGTGGTTTGGCAAACTTTACTTATACAGGTACGCCGCAGCCAGGACAAACATATCTATGGAATTTTGGAGACCCTGCAAGTGGTGCAAACAATACCTCTACTTTACAGAACCCGAGTCATAACTATACTGCCGGAAACTACCAGGTAATTTTAGAAGTAACCAACCCAACAACAGGATGTATTGACAGGGATACCCTCAATCAAACATTTAATGTAACACCTGCATTGGCCTACCCGCCGCTTGCGGCCGCCTGCGAAAATGAAACCAGCGTGAATGTGGCTACCGCTACTGTAACCAATGGCGTAACAGGTACAGGCGTGTACAGCGGAACGGGCGTTAGTGCCAACGGTATCTTTAATCCATCCGTGGCGGGTGCGGGAACGCATACCATCACATACACATTTACTTCGGCATCGGGAAACTGCGTGGAAGACAGCAGCCAGACCATCGTGGTAAATCCAAAACCGGTATCCGCATTTACCATTACGCCTACAGTGTGCCAGGGACAAACAGCCACCATCAGCAGCAATGCAACCATACCAACCGGTACCATTACAGAATGGCGTTGGTTTATGGGTGATGGTAATACCTATACGTTTAATAACGGTAACAACTTTACTCATACCTATGCTAACTATGGTACCTACCAGGTGAAACTGGTAACCCAGAGTGCAGACGGGTGTATCAGTGATACGGCAAGGCAATCCATTACGGTGAGTCCTGTGCCGGTACCAGCATTCAGCATGCCGGCCAGTGTGTGTATGCCAAATGGTAGTGTACAATTCACGAACAATTCTACTATCGCTGATAATTCTACCATTACCTACTCATGGGATTTTGGTGATGGTTCGGCGCCATCTACGGTAGCGAGTCCTTCGCATATTTATGCAGCAAGCGGCTCTTACACCGTAACACTTACGGCCACGGGCGCCAACGGCTGTACTGCCAGCACCTCACAGGTGTTTGATGATTTCTTTGATAAACCTATTGCAGCCTTTACTGCAGATGCAACAGAGATCTGTTCTGGAACTGCCGTGCGGTTTACAGATGCCAGCACCGCACCCAACAGTACTGTAACTGGCTGGACATATATTTTCAGTGACGGCAGCAGCTTGTCACAACAAAACCCAACGAAAACTTTTGGCAATGCCGGCACTTATACGGTAAGGCTGGTAGTAACCAATGCACAGGGTTGTACAAGTGATACGAGTGCGCCTGTTACCATTACGGTACACCAGCAACCACAGGTAAATGCAGGTCCTGATTTTGTGGTGGCGCAAGGAACTACCATTCAGTTCCTGGCAACCAGCAACACGCCCGGGGTTGATATTTTGTGGAGCCCTGCAGCAGGCCTCAGCAGTGCTACGATTTTGCAACCAACGCATGTGGCCGTAGCCGATGCGGCTTATACCATTACCCTGAGTGATGGCAATGGGTTCTGTACTGCGACGGATAACCTTACAGTGAAAATTCTAAGGCCGCTTAAAATACCAAATGCATTCTCGCCAAATGGTGATAATATCAACGATCGCTGGGAAATTGAAAACCTGGCGGATTATACCGGTGCGGTGGTGGAAGTATTTAACCGATATGGCAGCATGGTATGGAAGTCTGCGGGCTATGCCACGCCATGGGATGGTACCAGCAATGGCAAACCATTGCCACTGGCCACGTATTATTATGTAATTCAATTGAAAAACGGATTTAAACCTATCAGTGGTTCTATCACCATTGTGCGGTAAAATGAAAACAAGTTTTTAAAAAATAAAGTAGTGTAACATGAACAAGTTTCAAAAATTATTGTTGACGGCAATTGTGGGGGTATCAACAATACAGGAAGCTACCGCACAGGTAGATCCGCATTTTACGCAATACTATGTGTATCCAAGCTGGACCAATCCTGCCTTAACGGGAGCCTTTGATGGTCAATACAGGGTGAGTGGTATTTACCGTAATCAGTGGGGAAATGTATCGAGCCCTTACACTACTTATGGTGTATCGGGTGAGTTCAATACCAGCAAGAATATGAATTTTGGTGTGAGTGCCATTAATCAAACAGCGGGTGATGGTGGCTACCGTTATACCACGGGTTATGGCAATTTTGCTTTTACCGGTATGCGTTTTGGTCCGCAGGAAAACCACCGTGTGGTGATGGCTTTGCAGGTGGGTATCATCCAAAGAAGATTTGATGCTACCAAACTTACCTGGGGCGATCAATGGAATCCTGTAACGGGCTACAACCCCGGCAACAGCAGTGCGGAGGTATTGAGTAATAAAAATGTAACCAGCTTCGATGCGGGAGCAGGTATTTTATATTTTGATGCAACACCTGGTAAAAAAGCAAATTTTTATGCGGGTTATGCAGCCTCTCATTTAACCAAACCAAAGGACAATTTCGCCAGTGATGAAAAGGCCGTTGTTCCTATGCGTCACACCATTCATGCCGGTATCCGTTTAAAACTTTCTGAAATGTTGTCGCTTACACCAAATGCTTTGTACCTGAAACAGGGAACAGCGGAAGAAAAAATGGTGGGTGCTTACCTGCAGGTGAAAGCTGCTACCGAAACTGATTTTTTAATTGGTGCCAACTATCGTTTTGAAGATGCCCTTACCCCTTTTGTTGGTTTTACACATAAGCGGATGGTATTGGGCGCCAGTTACGACATCAACACATCAGACCTTGGGAAAATTGTAAAAGGAACCAACAGTTTTGAGATTTCCCTTGCCTTTGTAGGTAAAAGAAAAGTAAACACACCCGAGGTAGAATTTGTATGCCCCAGGCTGTAATTGCCGACCCTGAAACATGACATTTAATAAGACACTGCATTATAATTTTTGACATGAAAAGATTTAGTATTACCATCGCCGCCCTTTGTATTTCATTCCTGTGTTTTTCGCAAACATCGGGTGATTATATTGTTGCCGCAGATAAGTATTTTGAAAACGGGGATTATTTTTCTGCTGCCACCTATTACGAAAAATCATTGGATGCAAAAGCGGGCAAGGGCGGTGCAGGTTTTAGCCCGTATGAAGTAAATGCGGTTAATAAAAATGCTGTTTCCAAAAAAGCAAGCAGCAAGGAGCAAGTTATATACAATATTGCAGAAGCATATCGCCATTTGCATTTTCATGAAAAGGCATTGCCTTATTATACGCAGGCAGCGGCTTTTGCGGGCAACCCGTTTCCGCTGGCAGCCTACTACCAGGCCACTAGCCTCAAGGCATTGGCAAGGTATGATGAAGCAAGAACTGCTTTCCAGGCTTTCAAAAGCAGCTACACTGGCAGCGATTTGTACAGTGCTGCAACCGACAGGGAATTACAAAGCCTGGATTATATACAACAACAACTCAGCAAAAAAGATCTTAACAGGTACACCGTGGCAAAAGCAACGGGCATGGATGCAGAAGGTGGTACTTATGCACCGGTATGGCTGAACGGTGAAACTTTATTGTTCACGTCTACCCGTCCTGAAAAAGACGATAAAAATAAAGCGAACACCAACAGGATTTACCAGGCATCTTATTCAAATGGTGCTGCTTCCAATATTTCAAAAGCATCGGTACCGCAGGATAAAGGCGTACAACAAGGTGTAGTGGCTGTAACCCCCACAGGCAATACCTTGTACCTTACCCGCTGGGAAACAAATAAAGGGAAAAAGACTGCTTCTATTTACAGCAGCACCCGCAGCGGCGACAGTTGGTCGAACCCTGCATTGGCGGCCGCTTTGAATGAGGCCGGCAGCAGCAGCCAGCAACCATCGGTGACCGCGGATGGTAAACATCTTTTATTCAGCAGCGACAGGGCCGGTGGTGCAGGTGGGTTTGATATCTGGATCGCAGACCTTGATGGAGATGCTATTTCAAATGTGCGCAACCTGGGCAACAATATCAATACTGCATGGGATGAGCAGGCACCAAGTTACCATGCGGCAAGCAACAAATTAATTTTCAGCAGCAATGGCCGTGTGGGTATGGGTAATTTTGACCTGTATTATGTAACCGGGGGTCTCAACAACTTAGGCACTCCTGAAAACTTTGGCTACCCTGTTAACTCCATTAAGGACGACCTGTATTTTGTAAGCCGTGGCACTGAATTTAATATACTGGAAGATGTGTTGTTAAGTTCAGACAGGGAAGATGATTGCTGCCTGGAATTATTTGCATTACAAAAAGTGAAACTGCCAAAAACCATCACGGGTCGTGTAGTGGCATGTGATACTAAGATGCCGCTGGGTGGCGTAAGCGTGGTGGTAACAGATGCCAACAACAATACCATCGTTACCAAAACTACAGACGCTGCGGGCACTTATACTTTTACTGCGCCTGAATTTGCTGCGTTTAAAGCCATTGCTACGCAGAAAGGATATTTTACCGGTAATGTAAGCTTTGATGGCCCTGCAGATAAAGAAGCAGATGAGTTCAGCCACCCCGATATCTGTATGAACCTGATACCGGAAAAAGCGATTACAGTTGAAAACGTGTATTACGATTATGATAAGGCAACATTGAGAAAAGAATCCTTCCCTGCGCTGGATTCGCTGGTTGCTTTACTGAATGATAATCCAACCATGTTAATTGAATTGAGCGCCCATACCGATAGCAGGGGAGGTGATGATTACAACCAGGTGTTGAGTGATGCCCGTGCAAAATCTGTGGTGGATTATCTCATTCAAAAAGGAATTGATAAAGGCCGCCTGATGCCGAAGGGTTATGGCGAAACGATGCCGGTGGCGCCGAATGAAAACGCAGATGGCACCGATAATCCTGAAGGACGCCAGAAAAACCGTCGTACGGAGTTCAGGGTAATTAAAAACTGAGGATACTGAAAAGAGTTTAACCATGAAGAAGATCGTTTTGATAGTACTGTGTGTGGTAATGGGCATCACAACAAAGGCCCAGCAAAAGCCACATTATACCCAGTATATTTTAAACCAATACATCATCAACCCTGCATTAACGGGTATTGAAAACTATACGGATATAAAAATCAGTCATCGCATGCAATGGGTGGGGATACAGGATGCGCCTGTTACCACCTATTTTACCATGCATGGGCCCATTGGCAAGTCAGATTATAAAACCACAGCCACTTCCTTTAGTGTTCCGGGTGAAAACCCCCGCGGTAAAAGTTACTGGGATGAATATGTTGCCAGTAAGCCGCACCATGGATGGGGTGTGCAGGTAGTGAATGACCGAACGGGTCCGCTGAATCATTTTGCGGGTTATGCCACTTATGCCTACCATGTTGGGTTGAGCAGTACTACCAATCTTGCTGCGGGGCTTGGTGCAGGTGTGGTGAACTACAGCCTGCAGACTGATAAGTTACAATTTGGCACCGCCATTGACCCGGCGGTTTATGGAAGCGGCACGCTCAACAGGCTCAGCTTCGACATGAATGCAGGTGTGTACCTCTACTCCGGCGATTATTTTATCGGCCTGAGTGCGCAGCAGATCGTTCCTTCCAAATTAGACTTCTCCAATAATGCGGTGAGGCAGGCCGAAGGGAAAAAAGTGCCTCATTTATTTGGTACCGCAGGGTACAGGTTCCTGTTAGGAGATGAGTTTAACCTTACGCCTTCAGTAATGGTGAAATACGTGCAGCCGGCCCCTGTGCAGTTTGAAGGAAATTTAAAACTGCAGTGGCTGGATAAATTATGGGGTGGCGTAAGCTACCGACATGAAGATGGGATTGCGGCAATGGCCGGGATGTACATCAGCAACACGTTTAATATCGGCTACGCTTATGACTACACAACGAGCAGGCTCAACAATTTTACCAAGGGCACCCATGAGATCATGATCGGGTTTACGCTTGGAAATAAATTTGGTGACAGCTGCCCGAGAAATGTGTGGTAGTATTTTTGTGGATTAAAATATTTTATGTTTATTGCCGCCCCTATCGATCTCTAAATAATAAATCTCTCCCCCGATCAAAAAAAATGGCTATCAGGCTACTTATTAAATTACTGAAAAAACAAAACGTATGAAGAAGTTAATTCTACTTTTTTCATTTATGGTGGTGTGTTTGAACCTGGCAATTGCCCAGATGTTTCAGATTACCAACTGTTCAAGTCCATTAGGGTCTGTGACCTATGGACCCATGAACTCCACCACTACAGCTAATGCTACTAATCGCACTGCTGTAATTTATCCCGCCGGCCAAATTACAGGTGCGGTGGGTACCATAACAAATGTGTTTTATGAGCGAATCAGCACATCTGGTTCCATGGCTGGCACTCCCACTTTTAAGATTTATCTAAAGGAAGTGGCCGCTACCGACTGGACGACGGGAGATTTGGATTGGGCAGCGGAGACCAGCACAGCCACGCTGGTGTTCGACGGAAACCCGGCGCCCATAGTTGGGTCAAGCGAGGGCTGGAAAAACTTTCCACTCACAACTAACTTTGTGTATTCAGGCACGCAAAATCTTGCAGTGTTTACCGAATACGTAAACACAACAGCCCTGGCTTCCTCTATTTCGTGGAGCTATGAGTACACGGCCCCTTGTATAAACACTTCTAACAGTAATACCACAAAGTATATTAATAATACCACGGGTACTCCGGGTGCATTATTGTCATCAGAAAATTATAGGAGGCCGATCATCGGTTTCGATCTGCTGCTAACCTGTTATCCCCCAACTGGCGTTACAAGTTCAACAAGTACATCCAGCAGCGTAAACCTTGAGTGGACCGCTCCCGCCGCACCTCCTGCGAACGGCTACGAATATTATTATAGTTCAACCAATACCGCACCGCTGCCGTCTACACCTGCTTCGGGCTCTACCCTCGCCGGGGTAACAAATGCCACGGTGGGCTCGTTAACTGCCGGCACCCAATATTATTTTTGGGTACGTTCGGTATGTTCGGGTTCAGATAAGAGCCCATGGTCGCAAATGTATAGTGTAGGTACACTGGCAGCAAATGATGAATGTGCAAATGCAGTGTCTTTGACTGTAGGGGCCACTTGTGTAAACACTGCAGGTTCTACGGTGGGAGCCACCCAGTCACAGGCTGCAGCTCCTTGCACCGGAAACCCCGACGATGACGTGTGGTTTAGTTTTGTGGCAAATAATACAGATGCCCAAATCACCATTTCAAGTGTGGTAGCAGTGGTGGGCTCATCAACTGATATGTATTTCCAGGTGCTGGATGGTTCATGCGGAAGCCTTACCAGTTTAATGTGCAGCGATCCAAATACTGGTATTGTGGGAGGACTAACTCCGGGTAACACATACTATATCAGGGTTTACAGTTTTGCTACAACTAGTCGTCAAACCTTTAATATTTGTGTGAACGACCTGGCGACAGCGCCTACTGTTTGTACCTCACTGTCTGCCCCTGCTAACGGAGCACAGGTGAGCACATCGCCTACGCTCACGTGGACGGCCACGGCAAACGCTTCTGGCTATGATATTTACCTTGACGCTAATAACCCTCCTACTACCTTGTATGCAAGCAGGGAAAATGGTAGTTCAACCAGCTATACCGTTTCTCCGCCGCTTAGTTCAGGTACCTACTACTGGTATGTAGTGCCAAGGAATAGCCTGGGTGAAATGGCGGGTTGCGAAACCAACACCCGCAATTTTATTGCGGTAGCACCACCAGCAAATGATGAATGTGCAACTGCTACCGTATTAACTCCATCAGGAACCACGGCCTGCAATGCAGTGGCCGGCACCACAGTGGGAGCTACACAGTCAACACAGGCTGCGCCAAGTTGTAGTGCAGCGGGTATTAACGATGACGTTTGGTACAGCTTTACAGCTACCGGCGCTACACACTCAGTTGCTATTACCGGTGCTACAAACACCACTGCAGTGGCCGCTTATACCGGCGCTGATTGTAGTACGCTTACACAGATCACCGGCGCCTGTGCCAGCACATCAAGTGGTAATATCCATATGCCTTTAACTGGATTAACTGTTGGTACGGTATATTACCTGAGGGTGTAT
>CBFGLL010000063.1:0-9865 GCA_965649585.1 uncultured Chitinophagaceae bacterium
GTTTTCCCATTTGTTGATGGGCAGCATCAGGAATCTTTCTCCAATACCCCATGTATCTGGCAACGTAGTAATAAAAGAGGAGTCTATCATATACCAGGTTTCCCTGTCGTTCTGGTGTTTTTCACCGATCACACTGTAAATATGTGCCATGCTCTCTCCTACCGTAAAACTTCCAAACTCGGTGTAAATATTGGGCATTTTCACTTTTGCTTTTTTGCAACTCGCCTTAATGTTTCCAACAATCTCATTGATCATAAACTGGTAGTCGTAATCAAAAGCTAATGAATGCTTGATGGGGAAACCACCGCCGATATTGATAGAATCTAATTCGGGACAAATCTTTTTCAACTGGCAATAAAGGTTGATGCTTTTCTGTAATTCACTCCAGTAGTAGATATCGTCTTTGATTCCTTTATTCAAAAAGATATGCAACATCTTTAACTGGAACTTGTCTTCGTAACCTTCTATCTCATCTACATAGTATTCCAACACATCTTTTGCCTTTATACCCAGCCTGGATGTATAAAATGGAAAACTGGGTTCTTCTTCCGCTGCTATGCGGATGCCAAGTTTAAAAGGCTCTTTAGAACGGATACTTCTTTTATACATCGCCAATTCTTCCTTATTATCTAAAACCGGGATTACGTTTTTAAACCCAGAGTTAATGAGCTTGGCAATACGGCTGGTATAGTTTTTCTGTTTAAACCCATTACAAACAATATGGGTATCCTTCGTGATCTTCCTGCGTTTGTATAAGGAGTTGATGATCTCGATATCATATGCGTAAGAAGTTTCCAGGTGGATATTGTGCTTGAGTGCTTCTTCTACCACGAAGCTGAAATGCGAGCTCTTGGTGCAATAGCAGTAATGGTATTCTCCCTCATATTTATGTTTTTTAATAGCATTGGCAAACAATGTTTTTGCCTTATTAATCTGCATACCGATTTTGGGAAGATAAGTGAGTTTCATCGGAGTGCCGTACTTATCTATCAGGGCTTTCAGGTCGAGTCCGTTGTATTGGAGATAATCGTCCTTTAGTTTAAAATCTTCCTGCGGAAAATTAAAGGTTTGCTCAACGAGGCCGCTGTAAGTATTATTCATTTAACGGGGATAATGATTGGAGTGATATAATTTTTACAAATGTAGTTTTTAGCCATAAAAAAACCACCCGGATTTTTTGCGGGCGGTTATAAGGATATATCTTAAAAGCGGGTTACCTATTTTACAGATGCAACCAATGCCTTAAAGCTTTCTGGCTCATTCATCGCCAAATCAGCCAATACCTTACGGTTAAGGTCGATATTTTTTTCTGCTAACCTGTTGATGAAGGTGCTGTAAGTCATTCCTTCTGCTCTTACGGCAGCATTGATACGTGCAATCCACAAAGTGCGGTATTCACGCTTTTTTAATTTACGGCCAACGTAGCTATACGTTAAACCTTTTTCCATTACGTTTTTCGCAACGGTATATACATTTTTACGCTTGCCATAATAACCTTTGGCTGCTTTTAATATTCTTTTGCGGCGGGCCCTGCTGGCTACTGCATTTACTGAACGAGGCATATCTTAATTTTTTTGTAGTTAATGATGATTACTTTCTGCGGGGCTTATTTCATACCCAATAAACGTTTCACAAAGTGCATATTGCTGTCTGCAACAACGCCATCCTTACGCATAGCACGCTTACGTTTGGTTGATTTTTTTGTTAAGATGTGACGTTTGAAAGATTTTTGGAAAGTAATTTTACCCGTACCGGTAACTTTGAAACGCTTTTTAGCGCTGCTGTTGGTTTTAACCTTTGGCATGATCAATTAAATATTTCATTACTGCCTGCTGGCGTCCCAAACGGATGGGAACTTATGGAGCCTTGTGGCAAATAGTCCGAAAAGCATAATTTTCGGCCGGCAAAAGTAGGTATTATTTTCTTAATAAACTCAATTAATTCACGGTTTTTTTCGCATTCCCGTGCAAAGGAAGCAGTTTTTAGGTTAGTTTTGGCACTTTACAAACGCTGTTATATGAACCAACGCAAAGCCGGATTCCTGGCCCTTATTCTTTTTACCATTACAACCCTTTTGCACGTATTAAACAATTATGGTATTACCAGCTTCCCAGAGCAGCTGTTGATGGTAAGTCGTTGGTTAGTAGTGGCTTCATGCCTGGTTTTTGCCCTTTACAAAAAGTCCCTTACCACCTGGATACTGGTGGCCATGGTAATCGGGGTGGAGATTGGGCTCGACTTCCCTGCCTTTTCTCAAAACCTGCAATTTCTCAGCAAAATATTCCTGCGGCTGGTGAAAACTATCGTAGCTCCCCTGCTTTTTGCCACGCTGGTGGTTGGTATCGCCAGTCATAGTAATTTAAAACAGGTGGGCAGAATGGGGTGGAAATCGCTGGTGTACTTTGAAGTGGTAACTACCATTGCACTGGTGATCGGGCTGCTATTCATAAACCTTACTAAAGCAGGTGTGGGTATTAAAGTGCCAGAGGCTTTATTAAAAGAACTTCCCGAGGCCAAAGTAAAAACCTGGCAGGACCATATTGTTGACATTTTCCCGGAAAATATCATTAAGTCAATTTATGAAGGCAACGTATTACCGATTGTGGTATTCAGCGTTATTTTTGGAATTGCGTTGGCTTTGCTTAATGAGCACAAGAAAAAGCCCATGCTGGACTTTACGGAAAGCATGGCCGAAACCATGTTCAAGTTTACCAACATCATCATGTACTTTGCTCCTTTTGGTGTGGGTGCAGCTATTGCCGTTACTGTTGGACACCTGGGAATCGATATCCTAAAAAACCTGTTCATGTTGCTGGCAACGCTTTACCTGGCACTGTTTGCATTTTTGCTACTGGTGTTAGTTCCAATTGCTTTGTTTGTTGCAAAAATTCCCATAAAAAAGTTTATTGCGGCCATTAAAGAACCCGTCTCTATTGCCTTTGCCACTACCAGTTCCGATTCGGCATTACCAAAAGCGCTGGAGAATATGGAGAAATTTGGTGTGCCCCGCAAAATAGTTTCATTTGTAATTCCCACTGGATACACCTTTAACTTAGATGGCACCACATTGTATCTTTCGCTGGCTTCCGTGTTTGTTGCGCAGGCCGCCGGTATACCATTATCGTTTGGCGAGCAATTAATGATTGGCCTTTCATTGATGCTTACCAGCAAAGGCGTTGCAGCAGTTCCAAGAGCCTCACTCGTAATCCTTATAGCCACGGCCACCACCTTCGGTTTTCCGCTGTGGCCTATTATGGCAATTTATGGTATTGATGAATTGATGGACATGGCCCGCACTTCGGTGAATGTAATTGGCAACACATTAGCAAGTTGTGTTATAGCCCGCTGGGAAGGTGAATTTGATGACTCCAAAGCCCTGGCTTTTGAAGCGGAGTAATGATTACAAATTTAAAATAACAAAAAGCAGCAAGTTGGGTTTTGTAAAATATTCTTTTACCCCTTACATTTGCAGTCCCTCAAAAAATTCGGGATGTAGCGCAGCCCGGTAGCGCACACGTCTGGGGGGCGTGGGGTCGCAAGTTCGAATCTTGTCATCCCGACAACATTTAAAAGAGATACAATACAGGTATCTCTTTTTATTTTGACGGGTCGTCCCGATTGAATCGGGATCATCCCGACCGATATTAAAAAAGATACAATACGGTATCTTTTTTTGTAAGGTGGATGTGCCTATCTTATTTCGATAATACAAGCTAAATATTAGCAGATTTCAAATTTTCTTCCTGCGATGGCAAAGCTTTTTGATCAATCTATTGTGACTGCACTACACAAAAAAGCCGCTCCAAAAAGGGAACGGCCTTACTGGTTTATTTAGTAATGATTTATTGCGGAAGCAATACTTTGTCAATTATATGAAAGATACCATTTACTGCAGGCTGATCCCTGCTAATTGCTGTTGCGGTATAGCTGAAAGGAGTACCACCGGGAGGAAAAGAACCATAGCTGGCAAAGGTAAGGTTTGACACAACCGGCCCCGTGAATGTAGCTGTACCCATCACACCGGGGTGTGTTGGAAAGCTGGAATTAACCAGGGTTGGAACAAATGTGGGTGTTGCACTGTAATTGACAGAGTAGGTACGAATGAGTGGCTGGTAGCCACTACCCAGATTAGCCGCCAGTATATGATACGCAATGATACCCCTTACTGTAGCCGCAGTAAGAATCGATGCAAATGCAGGATTTGTAAAAATGGACGGCCCCAATGCAACAGCTCCAGTTGCCGCAGTTGTACTTCCTGTAGCGTTTAATACTAACCCGTATATCAGGGTTTGAAATGCGGCATCATTTGGTGCCAGGATGGTCATGTTCATTACCGGATAGTTACGTAAGGAATCCAATCGGTTTAAAAAAGACTGACCACTGTCTGCTTTCTCTATGGCAGCTTTAAAATACGTAAGTGTTGAAACCCTGTTCATGGTATCTTTCAACATACGTGATGCGGGTGCCACCATTGCAAGGGGCTTGTGAATAACACCGTTGGAGCATAGAATGTCGGTAGCTCCTACCGGAACATTATTTACCCAATGTTGAGTACCTCTTTTGGAAGGGAAAGAATTCATTCTTACCAATGCATTGGTTGGATCCAACGGCAGCAAGGTAGCTACAGGTTGGTTTGGAAACGCAGTGCTAAAATTGGCCGAAGCATATTTTTGCGGAAGAATATTATAGTTCACAAGTGCAGAGGCTGTAGCCGCCGGCAAAGCATTCACAACTGCATTGCTCAGTCCAGATGCAATCATGGCAGTGTTGTCCGGCGCAAACACGGTAAGCGCAAGGCTGTTATTAGAGAGTAACGTGGTGAGGTTCGCCTTTACCACAAGTTTATAAAACAGGCTGTCATTGGGTGAAGCCGCTAAGGTAGCTGCTATTGTTTGCCCGGTTGGAACAGCTGGAGCCTCCGGAAGAACTTCCTCCGGCTCTTTGTTACAAGATATGATGGAAGCCGCACCCAGCGTAACAAGGGCAGCTATCTTGAAGTTCTTAATAATATATTTCATAATCAGATTTTTGAAAAGAAGTAACTAGATTAATAAACATTAAAACCAAAACTTGCATAGTACAATCCACCAATGCGAGAATTACCCACAGCATTGTAGTAATACTGGTTAAGCAGGTTGTTGGCACCGAGTTTAAAAATTGATTTAGACTTTGGTATTTTGTAACTGATTTGCGCATCCACCGTATGGATAGCAGGCAAGTTTCCGCTGGCAAGATCACCTTCAAAATAAAATTCATCCTGCCACCTGTACACTACGTTAAAGCCCATCCTGTTTCCTTTTCCAAAGCCAGAGTTGCCAAGGTTGACGTTTGCTTTGTATTTGGGAGAGTTAAAGGAAGCAATGATGTTTTCAGGAACATCCAGGTTATC
Organism: uncultured Chitinophagaceae bacterium; assembly: GCA_965649585.1. Classification (GTDB taxonomy): domain Bacteria; phylum Bacteroidota; class Bacteroidia; order Chitinophagales; family Chitinophagaceae; genus Ferruginibacter. Next base: position 5,390 of record CBFGLL010000063.1, read on the forward strand.
AGATGCAACATTTACACCCACCTGGAAGTTTTTAGGCAACCTGTAATCGAAACCAATACCAAAACCATAGGTTTTAATCTTGTCGGGATAGTTAATGGGCACTGAATAAATCTGCAGGTCTGATTGTGGAGTGGTAAGGATAGGGCTTCCGGTTTTAGACTGAACTACCCTTGTACGACCCGTAAAATCAGTATAGTTACCATAGTATCCATACATATCGATCAACAATTTAGATTGCATCAGCAAACCTTTATAACCTAATTCAAATGATTCCAGTGATTCAGGTTTTTGTTGCGGATGATCCCACTGCACCGCTTGTCCCTGCGAATATTCATCCAGGTAATAAGCCGGATTTGTATCAAACTGGTAGAATGGAACAAAGTCCTTATTTCCACCAATTAATTTGTAGCTGCTCAGGTCGAGGTTGATCCATTGTTGTTGAGTAGATGGGAAACGATAAGCTGTTTGATAACTCAAACGGATATTATTGTTTGGAGCCACTTTAAAGAGACCCGTGATCCTCGGAGTAAAACGGCCTTCAAAGTTTTCGTTTTTATCGTAGCGGAAGGAGGCCTGCACTTTTACCCTGTCAGCAATATCCCTTGATGCCTGCACGAAGGCTCCAAATTCTTTGATACCAATTGCACCGGTAGAATCTGCAAACAAGGTACCCTGGGAGTTTAAGGCATAACGTTTATAATTAGCACCCACCAATACATCTGCAAACGATTTTGTAATACTGCTTAGGTTATAGCTTCCTTCGATGCTATAAAGGTCAGTACGATCCAGCAAGGCTCCTCCCTGGGGAACCGGTAGTCGACGCACTTTATCATAGGCTGAATTGAATTGAGGCGTACCCACTTTAGGACGACCCTGGTCAGCAATAGCCCTTGCCGCATTATGTGCAGCCTCGTCCGTTGCTCCAGACATTTTTGCCCCCACGAACGCCTGCAGGTATTGCGGATACCATACCTGTGATGGTTTCCAGGATTCGTTGAAGTTTTGAGTGGTAGCAGCAAGGTTGTAAGTTCCACCGGCATTCTCCTGGGTGGTATAAGCTCTCAACATCCAGTTTTTGTTGTTCAACTCCACTTTGTATTGTCCCATTTTGAAACCCTGGATAGAATATCTCGAGGCACCGGTGTAAATAGTGTTACCAGTACCCCAATGACCAGAAACCACTGCTTCAGTATTATTACTGATCTTATAGTGAAGTGCACCGCCTATTTTGTAATTGATGGTGTTTGGATTCATCAATTCCTGCTCGGTATAACCTGTACGTGACACCCTGAACGGACCAGGATGTGTTGCCAGGAAAGAACTCACGTATTGGCCTATGGCAGGCAGGGGCGGATTTGCAGCAAGTCCTTCCAAACCAGAGCGGAGGTCGATGCTTGTTTCATCACCGTAAGTATTTACACCATCATAGTTTGGATCCGTTTGGCGATTACCCGCAATCATTTTATTGTTTAAACGATCGAAATTGCGGTAGTCCATACCGATCCAGTCCTTGGCATGTATCAATTCACTTGTTACTTTAAATGCAAATTTTTCAGAGATTTTTTTACCCCATCTTAATGCCCAGTTGTGATAGGGCGAAGCCGGACGCTCGCTACCATCTGTATGCATGATACCCGTTTTTATAACGAATGATAATCCCTGGTATTTGAACGGGCTTTTGCTCGTCATCAGCAAGGTACCATTCATACCCCCGGGGCCATAGAGCGCTGAAGACGCTCCGCTCAACAATTCAATATTATCCACGTCAAGTTCATTTAAACCCACGATAGACCCTACCGAGAAGTTCAAACCCGGTGCCTGGTTGTCCATACCATCCACCAGCTGGTTGAAACGAACGTTACCACTTCCACCAAAGCCACGGGTGGTGGGCGTTTTAAACGTAAGCGAAGAAGTTGTTACGTCCACGCCTTTGAGGTTTGCCACTACATCGTAGTAGCTGGCTGCCGGCGCATTCCTGATGGCGGCTGCGCTCACACGCTCAATAGACACGGGGGATTCCATGATTTTTTCCGGCACCCTTGATGCAGAAACAACCACTTCCTGGCCCAGCGAATTGGAAGGAACAAATGAAACATTAATTTTTTCTGTAGCGCTGGAAACTGTTACTTCCTGTGGATCGTATCCTACCGAAGTGAAAACGAGCGTCGCCGGTAGCGACCTGGCAGTTATAGTGAAGTTTCCCTTGTCATCAGTATAGGTACCCACATCGGAACCTTTAATGGTAACGGACACAGCAGCCGCACTTTCTCCTGTAGCGCTGTTTTTTACATTACCGCTGATGGCTGTATTTTGTGCAAAAGCTGCAATCGCAAAAAAATTGGCAAGCACAAACACAACCAAATAGCTTGTGACTTTTCTCATAAATCGTCTTTTTGGTTAAGTTAATTTGGAGCAAAATAAGCATTATGGGTTTCAAACAAAATTTTATTTTTCCTAACACGGGTGAATAACAAAAACCCATGCCAATGGCAATTCTGCGGCTGGCAACTTAATTTTGGGCCATGGCAAAATTTGAGTTTCCCCACCAAACCAATTTCTACAGCGGCAAAGTTAGAGACGTGTATAGCATCGGCAGCGATCTGCTGGTAATGATCGCCTCCAATAGAATTTCTGCTTTTGACGTTATACTGCCCCGCCCCATCCCTTTTAAAGGACAAGTGCTTAACCAGATTGCCGCCTATATGCTGCAGGCCTGCTCCGACATTTGTCCCAACTGGCTGCTCGAAACGCCAGCACCGCAGGCCAGCATTGGCAAACGCTGTGAACCTTTTAAAATTGAAATGGTCGTTCGTGGAAATCTTACTGGTCATGCCTGGCGTGTTTACCAATCAAATCAAAGAATGTTGTGCGGTGTTACCCTGCCAGATGGTTTAAAAGAAAATGATTTTTTCCCAGCTCCTATCATAACCCCCAGTACCAAAGCAAGCGAAGGACACGATGAAGATATCAGCAAGGGGGAAATTATAAAGCAGGGACTTGCCACAGCTGCTGAGTGGGAGATATTAGAAAATTACGCACTGAAATTATTTGAACGGGGCAAACAGATTGCCCACTCGAGGGGATTGATATTGGTTGATACCAAATATGAATTTGGCAAAATCGGTAACGATATTGTTTTGATGGATGAAATACATACGCCAGATTCGTCGAGGTATTTTTATGAAGAGGGTTTTGCACAACGCCAGGCCAAGGGCGAAAAACAAAAACAACTAAGCAAGGAGTTTGTGAGAGAATGGCTCATCGAAAACAACTTCATGGGCAAGGGGGGACAAACGGTTCCTGATATGACAGATGAATGGATACAAACGATCAGCAATCGTTATATCGAATTGTATGAAAAGATAATTGGTGAGAAATTTGTTCCACAAAGAATGAATGATGAAGAGTTGTTTGATAAAATAAATGAGGCACTAAATAAATACCAGGGATAAAAAATTCATGCAAAAAAAAGCTGCACCTTTTGGGTGCAGCCTTGCTGTAACAAACCTGTAATTGTTACAACTTATCAGATTTATAAGCGGGATATCCTCTTGTTCCACTATTATCGGTTAATGCAGTAAACATTAATTTATAATAATTTCCATCAGCATCTTTGATGATATAATACCTGTCTGTACGAACGGCCGGTGCACTGGTAGGTCCACCACCACTTCTCCAATCAGCACCAATAGCATTTTGCGTAGATAAAAAAGTTTGGGTAGATACGTCAGCCATGGTAAAGTCAGCATAAGCTTTTGCAGAAACCATCACTTTAGCGGCAGTAACACCCCTGTTTAGAATAATGAAGTCCTGGAACATGTAAGGAACTTCGCCACCAAAATTGAAAATGTTTGCAAAATAGGTCCATGCAAAATCCCATTTGTTTTTCTGAGGTTCGATGGTTACAGCACCGGTTTCAAATGAGGCATATTTAAAATTATATGCATCATCCTTTGCAATATCAACAGTGCTGAAACTGCTGGCAGCAATATCTGCATGTTGCAATGTATATCCACCGCTTGCATTCCTGATAATGCGGATTTTTTTCCAACCACGTGCGGGCGCCGGGTTGCCCACACCAGACCCCCTGTTAACAATATATACTTTATTGTCTGCAGCATTGGCAGCAATACTGGCAATTGCTGTGCGGGTTAAATTTCCATCTGGATAATCGATATAAGGCAACGCTGTAGGTGTGGGCGCAGACTGGCTAAAAGCAACTTCTGTGGAGAAGCCGATAGTATCTGCAGCAGTCACCGTATTCAAATCATTTTTATTGATCTGTTTTGCCATCATGGTGGTGGATGAATTCAGGATAACTCTCCAATCATCACTACCGCCATAAAATCCTAGGTCCCAGGTGGTACGGTTCACTGCGTTGTGACGGTTGGCACTTAAATCAATAAATACCTTGTTAGGAAAATTACCGCCACCACCATCAATGGTTGCTGTTGAAGAAGTGGAAACCAATTCTGC
>CBFGLL010000064.1:0-9728 GCA_965649585.1 uncultured Chitinophagaceae bacterium
AGAACTTTTATTGAGGGTATGTATCAATGGTAAGGTAAGTTTCTTTTCCTTAATATCGTTACCGGTGGGGTTACCCACATCGGCCTGGCCGTAGTCGAATAAATCATCTTTTATCTGAAATGCCATTCCCACATTTTCGCCAAAGGCTTTCATTTTTTCCGTTGCCTTTGCATCTTTGGCAGCACTGAATGCACCAATGGCGCAGGCGGATGCCAGCAGGGAGGCGGTTTTGTAACGGATAATGTCGAAATACACCTGTTCATCGAGGTTTAGCTTGCGTGATTTTTCCATTTGCAGCAATTCGCCTTCGCTCATTTGTTTTACGGCATCACTTAATATGTGCAGGTGTTCAAAGTCGTTGTTTCCGGTGGAAAGTAGCAGCCCCTTAGAAAGAAGGTAGTCTCCCACCAATACGGCAATTTTGTTTTTCCACACTGCATTCAGGGAAAAAAATCCCCTTCTTTCAAAGGATTCGTCCACAACATCATCGTGCACGAGGGTAGCAGTATGTAATAATTCCACTAATGCGGCAGCCCGGTAAGAACTTTCGTTGATGCCACCATTTAACTTGGCGCTCAGCAGCACAAACATGGGGCGCATTTGTTTGCCCTTGCGTTTAATAATGTATTTCATTATCCTGTCGAGCAGGGCAGTATTGCTTTTTACTGCTTCAGAAAACCGTTCTTCGAATATGTCCAGTTCCTTTCCAATTACTTTTTTTACTAGATCCATGGGCTAAAAAAGGGCAATTTAACGCAAAGCGCAACAATCGAAATCATTATTTAGGGTAGGCCCGGGTGTTATTAAATTATTACAAGCAGCAATTTTGGCCCGAAATTGTCTATAAAATACAAAAATCCAATAGATCTGCAATTTATGAGGCCCTAAATAAATGCTAAAAAAATTTGTAGATTTAGTTAGGTTTAATACATTTGCATCTAATCAACTCGTATATTTAGAAATCTATTAATCACTTAGTTATGGCAAGCAAAAAGTACCAGATCTTTATGTTAGGAGCTCTTATGCTCTTAGCAACGGGCGTTTTCGCCCAAACCCCCAGTAGCAGCGGCTACGATGTTTATGATTCTTCCGTTATAGCTTCCAAAAGAATGCCCCAGGCAAATGAGTTTTGGAACAACACTTATAATTTCCCTGCAAAACCACGTAACATGTGGGAGATCGGTATATCTGCCGGTGCTTTCAATGTAGTGGGTGATGTACCAGGTCGTTTCCCTACTTTGGGTTTTGCGGCTCACGTTAGAAAAGCATTGGGTTATGTATTTTCATTGAGGTTACAATACCTGTATGGTAATGCTAAAGGCCAAAGCTGGCAGGCAGCAGATGCGTACGTTAAAAATGACCCATGGGTAGCAGCAGGTTATGTTCCTGGTGTGAACAGCGTTTTTTATAACTACAAAAACAAAACCCAGGATCTTAGCTTACAAGGTCTTGTAACACTTAACAATATCCGCTTCCACAAAAACAAAACAAACTTTGTATTGTACTTTGGTGGTGGTGTAGGTGCTACGGCTTATCAAACCAAGATCAACGCATTGGATGAAAACGGTAACCCATACACCGACTTGTTTTCTTCCATTACCCCTGCAAATGAATACAAAGACAGGAAAGATATTCTTGAGGCGTTAAAAGATGGCATGGATGACAGCTACGAAACAGACGCACAAACTAATGGCCCTCGTCGTCCTAAATTAGGTGACAATACTTTGCGTTTTTCTACAACTGTATTGGGTGGTGTAGCTTTCAAACTTGGTAAAAGAATTAACCTTGCTTTGGAAAATCGCCACACTTTCATTAAAGACGATCTGTTAGATGGTCAGCAGTGGCAGGAACATCCAACTGCAGATCCTGCACTTACCGGCAACTGGGATTCTTACAACTATGTTTCTCTCGGTTTGAACTTCAATCTTGGATCTAAAGCTGTTGAACCATTATGGTGGTTAAATCCTTTGGATTATGCATACAGCGAGTTGAACAACCCACGTCATATGAAACTTCCAAAACCTGTTTTGGATGATACAGATGGTGACGGTGTAATTGATCAATTGGATCGTGAACCAAACACACCTGCTGGTTGCCCTGTTGATACACACGGTGTAACTAAAGATACAGATGGTGATGGTGTTCCAGATTGCAAAGACAAACAATTGATTACTCCTACAGAGTGTCAACCAGTAGATGCTGATGGTGTTGGTAAATGCCCAGAACCAGAATGCTGCAAAAATATCGGCCAGGGTGGTACAGCAACCAACTGCCCTACTGATTATCCAAGTGTTAGCTTCCGTGGTAACAACGCTACTTTGAGCAGCGATGCTAAAGCAATGTTAGCTACTGTTGCCAGCAGGATGAAAGCAAACCCAACTTGTAATATTACTGTAAACGGATATCCGGAAGCATCTAAAGCTTCTCAGGCAATGTGCCAAAGAAGAGTTGATGCTATCAAAGCTTACCTGGTAGATACCCAAAGCATTAGTGCAGACAGGATTTCTACTAACTGTGAAGTTGGTGGCGGCGATAAAAATACCGTTGATATCAGGTCTAATTAATAAAGACAGTTTTAATTCCACTTTTTGCTCAATGATGAAACCCTCCCATTTTGGGAGGGTTTTTTTATGCATTTTAGTACTAAATAGCCGCAACATAGTTGGTTTACCCGCAGTATTATACTGTGGTTTTCCGTTCTCATTTTTGGCCGGTTTCGTGGATAACTTGCTACAAAATGGCCTTGGTTTAACTTTTATTTAAATGTGATCGGGGTTATCTTTGCCTTCCGATTCTGAACTTTTAACCAAAGAAAAACCTGGTCCATCTGTATACAACATCTACTCTGTTTAACCGTTTTCTTTAATTAAAGTCGAATATTTTAAAGTATGAAGAAATTCAGGCTAAAAGGAGTTTATATCCTTACATCACTCGCTTTGCTCATTATGTTACAAATTTCCCTGGCTTATTCGGGAAGTGGAAATGCTGCAAAGGCAAAAATTACAACTTACGCCCCTTTAGAAATTGCTACACCGGCCACTTCAGCCAGTAGTGCGTTGCTTGCTGTTTATGATAGCCTGAACCTTGAAGCAAAAGGCTTGTCTGAGGAAGCTTTTAATTACGCCATCAGGGGTTTTGAGCAACTCAAGGCAAAAGGAAGACTGGTGAACCAGAAAATTATTTCGATAGTAGATTTTACCAAACCATCTTCATCTAAAAGGTTATTTGTAATTGACCTGGAGCGTACTAAAATCCTGTTTAATACCTACGTGGCTCATGGACAGAATACAGGGCAGGAGTGGGCTCGTAAATTTTCTAACAAACACGAAAGTTATCAAAGCAGCCTCGGGTTTTATGTTACTTCAGGAACCTATATGGGTAAAAACGGTTTTTCTATGCAACTGGCTGGCCAGGAAGCAGGTTTTAATGATAATGCCGGTGAGCGGGCTATTGTAATGCATGGAGCGCCCTATGTTAGCGAAGGGTTTATAAGGGCAAGAGGTTATATAGGCCGCAGTCATGGTTGCCCGGCAGTGCCTGAACAATTGAATAAGCCCATCATCAACACCATCAAAAACGGCAGTTGTTTATTCATTTACTCAAACGATAAAAATTATATTAACAGGTCCAGGTTACTCAATACCTGATTCAACCATCTTATTATAAAACCGTGCCTCCCCGCAATTATTCCGGGGAGGTTTTTTATTGGGACTACTTCGAAGGTCCAGTCAATTTTGATACCTTCACACAAATTAAAATGCAATGAATTTTCGTGAAAAACTAAGGGGAACAGGGGTGGCATTGATCACTCCCTTTGACAAACATGGAGCTGTGGATTATGATGCACTCGCTAAGCTGATCAATTTCCAGCTGGATAATGGGGTGAATTATTTTGTAACGCTGGGTACTACCGGCGAAACGCCTGTATTAACGAAAGAAGAAAAAAAGAGAATTATTGAATTCACGTATTCCTCCGTGGGTGGCAGAGTACCGGTGGTGGTTGGTATTGGGGGTAACAATACGCAGGAAATAGTGGAAGATATGGCTTATTACCCGCTACAGGATGCCGTGGCCATTTTAAGTGCCAGCCCCTATTATAATAAACCATCCCAGGAGGGAATTTTCCAGCACTACAAAGCGCTCGCAGCAGCAGCGCCAAGGCCGATTATACTGTACAATGTACCAGGGCGTACCGGTCGCAATATGACCGCTTCCACAACGCTGAGGCTTGCCACCGAGGTGGAAAATATTGTCGGTATTAAGGAAGCCAGCGGTGACATGATCCAGTGTATGGAAATTTTGAAAGAAAGACCGGTGAACTTCCTTGTGGTAAGTGGAGACGATGCGCTGGCATTTCCACAAATAGCCTGCGGCATGGACGGGGTAATTAGTGTGGCAGGCAATGCGTTTCCAAAAGAATTTACACAAATGATACAAAACGCATTGGCAGGAAATATGGCTGCTGCAAAAAAATTAAATGATGCGCTGATGCCTGCTTACGATCTCATGTTTACCGAAAATAATCCCGCTGGTGTTAAGGCGTTTTTACATGAGTTGGATCTTATAGCAAATGTGGTTCGTTTGCCAGTGGTGCCTTTGAGCGGTGAGCTCCATAAAAAAGTAAAAACTTATCTCAATTCACAATCATCTTGATCTTATTCAAATTTAGCAGGTACTGCCTGTTTGTTTTAATGCTGTTGCTGGGGCTTGTTTTTTCGGCCACTGGCCAGGATTATACGCTTACTATCGTATTGGATGCAGTGCCTGAAAAACATAGTAAAGATGACGTATTTGTGGCAGGCAATTTTAATGAATGGAATCCTGGTGCTGCAGCATTCAAACTAAACAATACAGGTGCAACACGCAGCCTTAGTGTTCAACTGAGGCAAAGAGGATTGTATGAATTTAAGTTTACCCGTGGCGGGTGGGATAAAGTAATGTGTAATAATAACGGCGGAGATGTAGAGAATGTTCGTGTGGAATTGAATGCTGATACAGTTATTCATTACAGTGTGTTGGCCTGGAAAGATGATTTTGCACCCGTAGAAAAAAAACATACGCTCTCAAAAAATGTTAGCATCATTGAGCAGGGAATGCTGATGCCGCAGCTCGGGCGCAGCCGCAGGATATGGTTATACCTGCCGGAAAATTATAAAAGCTCGGTAAAGCGCTACCCTGTGTTGTATATGCACGATGGGCAAAACCTTTTTGATGAATACACGTCGGCCTATGGAGAATGGGGAGTAGATGAAATCCTGGACAGCATCTTTAAAAAGTATCCCGGTAATGAATGCATCGTGGTAGGTATTGACAATGCTGAGCAACGATTAACGGAATACAATCCCTATGACAATGAAAGGTTTGGGAAAGCAGAGGGGGGAAAATATTTGATGTTTATTGAACAAACATTGAAGCCATATATCGATAAAAATTACCGCACTTTAAAAGATCCCTCCAATACAATGATAGCTGGCAGCTCAATGGGAGGGTTGATCTCTTATTATGCTGCTTTATATCATTCATCCAGTTTTGGAAAGGCGGGTATATTTTCGCCCTCGTTTTGGGTAGCACCGCAAATTATGGCTGCCACGGATTCACTGGGGGCAAGGGTAAAAGGCAAACTGTTTTTCTACATCGGCGCCCAGGAAGGTGATGAGCATGTGAGCAATATGTACAACGTGCTGCAGCGGTTGGGTGCTACTTCTTCATCGCTGGTTTATTCGCTGGTAGACCCGGAAGGGACACACAAGGAAGCGTCATGGCGCAGATGGTTCCCGGAATTCATCCGGTTTATGATGGCTGACTGGACCAATTATATCATCAGGGATTAAAGCATGTAGGATGCGCCTTCCACTGCGAGTTGAGTGTTTTTAAATACCGCAGATGCCTCGCTGAGAAACGCATCCAGCTCATCATATTTTGATGAAAAATGACCGATGATTAATTTTTTTACTTCCGCCTTTAACGCAATTGTTGCAGCCTCCTCCGTGGTGGAATGAAATCGTTCCCGGGCCCTTTGCTGCAGGTCTTTAAGGTAGGTGGCTTCATGGTATAAAAGATCGACGCCTTTTACTTTTTCAGCAATGGTTTCATCAAATAAAGTATCTGCACAATAGGCGTATGATTTTGCCGGAGCAGCAGGCAGCGTTACCTCAGCGTTTGGAATGATAGTCCCTTTTTTATTGACATAGTCTTCTCCTTTTTGCAAGGCTTCGTAAAATGCCGCAGGAACTTCGTAGGCTTTCACTCTCTCCGGCGCAATACTCCTGGGGTTTTTCTTTTCCTTAAATAAAAATCCCCAGCACTCTATGCGGTGACTCACTTTAAAACAAGACACCGTCATTTTATTTTGTTCCAGGATAATTCCCTCGTGTAGCAGTGGGTGAAAATGAAGCGTAAATGGCAGGGAAGTATGCGCTACTTCCAGTTGTAATTGAATGATGGGCAACAGGGGCGTGGGCGCATAGAGGTGCAGGTCGTTGCTGCGGTTCATCAATCCCATACTCGTTAATAACCCGATCAGCCCAAAATAATGATCACCGTGTAAATGGGAAATAAAAATATGGTTGATGCGGCTGGTTTTGATCTTGTATTTTATCAGTTGCCGTTGTGTTCCTTCACCACAATCTACCAGGTAATTTTCGAAGGAAGTTTGTAATACCTGGGCAGTTGGGTGCCGGCCATGAGCAGGTATGGCGGAGTTGGAACCGAGTATGGTGAGCGCTAACAAATGTTTTGTTTTAAGAGTAATTGAAGGCAAGACGGCTTTTGAGGAAAAAGTGCTGCTCAGGCTTCGGAACTTTCGTCCCCAAAATCATTCATCAGTTCCCTTTCTATTTCTTCCATTTGTACAATATCCCAGGCTTCGCTTTCTGTAGGTGTGTAGTTGAGGCTTTCCAGGAGGTCCAGCTGGCTGAAAACATTTTCTACCCCAGGTTGCAGTTCACAAATCACAAAAGAAGCATCCTTTTCATAGGAATTCTGCTGCGCATCTGAAATACACACCGCTATTTCGGGCGAAATGGATTGAACCATTTCCATGTTTAATACAAGGTGTGGAACTGGCATCCCAGTAAAAGATTGTAACATATTACCCAGTTCCCCTGTCATATTAGCAGGAATTTCGGGATCTTCCAGTGTTATAACGCTGAATTTTTCTTTGGTACTCGTTTTGAAGTTCATGTATCAGTACATATTTAGTGAACCGGCTGTAAAATAAGGTAATTATCGAATGTGAAGAACTGCTGTCAATTATTTACGTAACTGCTGCTGTTTTTTTGATCGGTTTTATCTTAAAGTGAATTTTCAACATATCAACATTTGCTATTTTTTACAAACCTGAGCACCTAAAATATCGTTATTATTGTAACAATTAAATTGATCAGCATGGATAATAATTTTTCGAGCCAGGTGAAAGAAATCATTTCTTACAGCCGGGAAGAAGCATTAAGGTTGGGCAATGACTTTATAGGAACAGAACATTTGGTTTTAGGATTGATAAGGGACGGAGAAAATACTGCTATCAAAATTCTGAAATCGATGAGTGTAGATCTATATGAACTTAGAAAGGAAATAGAACTTGCCGTAAAAGATAAAACAGGAAAAAATATTGCAAACATCAATTCTCTTCCACTTACCAAGCAGGCAGAAAAAGTGATCAGGATCACTGTGCTGGAAGCAAAGGCGCTTAAGAGTACCACGGTTGAAAGCGAACACCTGATGTTGTCTATTTTAAAGAATAAGGAAAATATTGCTACGCAGATATTAGAGCAATACGGGTTGGATTACGATGCCTTCAAAAATGAATTAGGCTTTGTAACCAGCACGCCGCCTCCTCAAAGCGAGTATAACGACGATGATGATTTTGACGAGGAAAGAAAATCTTACGGTCAGCAACGTCCATCAAAGCCGGGTGCTGCCAATCAGCCAAAATCAAAAACGCCTGTGCTGGATAATTTTGGAAGGGATATTACCAGGTTGGCAGAAAATGGTACACTGGATCCTATCGTGGGCAGGGAAAATGAAATTGAAAGAGTATCGCAGATATTATCCCGCAGAAAAAAGAATAATCCTATTTTAATTGGTGAGCCGGGTGTAGGTAAAACGGCCATTGTAGAAGGGCTTGCTTTACGGATTGTTCAGCGCAAAGTATCAAGGGTGTTGTTTGATAAAAGAGTGGTTAGCCTTGACCTTGCTGCACTGGTAGCGGGCACAAAATATCGTGGCCAGTTTGAAGAACGCATGAAGGCGATTATGAATGAGCTGGAAAAAAACAGGGATGTAATCTTATTCATTGACGAAATACATACGATTGTTGGTGCAGGAGGTGCGAGTGGCTCACTGGATGCATCCAACATATTTAAGCCAGCATTGGCAAGGGGAGAATTACAATGTATTGGAGCCAGCACCCTGGATGAGTATCGCATGCATATTGAAAAAGATGGTGCGCTCGACAGGAGATTTCAGAAAGTACTTGTAGAGCAACCCTCTGTTGAAGAGGCGATCGAAATCCTCAACAATATTAAATCGAAGTACGAAGATTACCACAATGTGATCTACAGCCAGGAAGCTGTGGAAGCCTGTGTGAAATTAAGTGATCGTTATATGACAGATCGTTTGCTTCCTGATAAAGCGATTGACGTAATGGATGAAGTGGGCGCAAGAAAACATATCAAAAATATCAACGTTCCCGAAACCATTATTGAGCTGGAGAAGAAGATAGAGGACATAAAACTTGAAAAAAATAAGGTTGTAAAAAGCCAGAAGTTTGAAGAAGCCGCTTCTTTGAGGGATACAGAAAAACGTTTGCAGGAAAGCCTGGAAAAAGCAAAAACAGATTGGGAAGAAGAAAGTAAAAACAAACGTTACCCTATAGAAGAAGAGGACATTGCAGAAGTGGTGAACATGATGACCGGTATCCCCGTGAAACGTATGGTGCAGGCAGAAACAGAGAAACTCCGCCGCATGGGTGAAGACCTGAGGGGAGCTGTGGTAGGGCAGCAGGATGCCATCACAAAAGTGGTAAAAGCCATTCAAAGGAACAGGGTGGGATTAAAGGATCCAAAGAAACCCATCGGAACATTTATATTCCTTGGCCCTACGGGTGTAGGTAAAACTGAGCTGGCCCGTTCTCTTGCCAAACATATGTTCGACAGTGAAGATGCACTTATAAGAATAGACATGAGTGAATACATGGAAAAATTCACTGTAAGTCGTTTGATTGGTGCACCTCCCGGCTATGTTGGTTACGAAGAAGGTGGTCAGCTTACAGAAAGAGTAAGGCGCAAGCCATACAGCGTTGTGCTGCTGGATGAGATTGAAAAAGCACACCCGGATATCTACAATATTCTTTTGCAGGTACTGGATGATGGGCAATTAACAGATGGCTTAGGTAGGAGGGTTGACTTTAAAAATACGCTCATCATTATGACATCGAATATCGGTGTGCGCCAATTGAAAGATTTTGGTGATGGTGTAGGTTTTGCAACAGCAAACCGACTGGAGCATTCTGAAGAAAACAACAAAGCGATCATTGAAAAAGCACTGAAGCGTACTTTCAGTCCGGAATTTCTTAACAGGATTGATGATGTGGTTATCTTCAATTCACTCAGCAAAGAAAATATCTTCGAGATCATTGATATTTTAATGAAAGGAGTGATGAACCGCCTTAGCAACCTTGGGTTCTCATTGGAGATCACCCCGGAAGCAAAAGACTTTATTGCTGATAA
>CBFGLL010000065.1:0-9637 GCA_965649585.1 uncultured Chitinophagaceae bacterium
GTAAGGAAGCAGGTTTGCCTGATGGCGTTTTAAATATCCTCCACGGCACTGGGCCCACTTGCGGTGAAGCAATCGTAAAACATCCAAAAATAAAAGCGATTTCTTTTACGGGCAGCACGAGAGCGGGGGAGCGTATTGCTTCTGTGGCCGCCCCTATGTTTAAGAAACTTTCACTGGAACTGGGCGGTAAAAACCCCAACATCATTTTTGCTGATTGCAATTGGGAAAAGATGATAAACACAACTATTCAATCTTCTTTTAGCAACCAGGGACAAATTTGTTTATGTGGCAGCAGGATATTGATCGAGGCTTCCATCTACGAAAAATTTAAAACCGAATTTGTAGAAAGAGCAAAACAATTAACGGTGGGCGACCCCTTGGACGATAATAAACAAGGGGCCATTGTAAGTAAAGTTCATTTCGATAAAATTTTAAACTGTATTGAAACAGCAAGGCAGGAAGGCGGGAAAATATTGTTAGGTGGCAACCCGGTGCAATTAGAAGGACGATGTGCCAATGGATATTTTATTGAGCCTACCATCATTGAAGGGCTGGGTCCAAATTGTAAAACAAATACAGAAGAAATCTTCGGACCAGTGGTTACATTACAACCGTTCGAAACAATAGAAGAAGCTATGCAATTAGCAAATGCAACAGAGTATGGTTTAGCCGCCACAGTGTGGACACAGGATATTTCAAGAGCAAATCTTGTGGCGAGTAAATTGGAAAGTGGGATTGTTTGGGTGAATTGCTGGCTATTACGAGATTTAAGAACTCCTTTCGGTGGAGTGAAAAACAGTGGTGTTGGTAGGGAAGGTGGATGGGAGGCTTTGAAGTTTTTTACGGAGGCGAAAAACGTTTGTATAGAATTTTAAAAATACAGCCACAAAGGCGTTAAGTCGCTAAGAGTCACAAAGGATATTGTTAACTCTTTGTGCTTCTTTGAGGCTTTTTGTCTTAGTGGCGATAAACACATGGCAGATAATATAATAAAAACGGACAATGCTGCAAAACCCCTGGGTGCATATCCTCACGCAAGGAAAGTTGGAAATCTGCTTTTCCTTTCCGGGATAGGTTCAAGAAGAGCAAGTGATAACGTAATTCCTGGCCTCGAGCAGGATGCTGATGGAAATATTATAAAGTATGACATCGAAGCAGAATGCCATTCTGTTTTCGCAAACGTAAAAGCAGTACTGGAAGCCAGCGGAAGTAGCTGGGATAAAATGGTGGATGTAACGGTATATCTCACCAATATGAAAAAGGATTTCCCGATTTACAATAAAATTTACGGTGAATATTTCGCAGGGGTAGAAGCCTGCCGTACAACAGTAGAGGTGAAAAGTTTGCCTACTCCCATTTGTATTGAATTAAAAGTGATTGCCACAATAGACTAATATGGAAGAAAAAGTTGGATTACCGATTGAGTTGAAAAATACCTTGGATTATGCGAAGTTCCTCGATGAGCAGGATCCGTTGAGTTCATTCAGGAAAAAATTTTATATCCCTTTAATGCATGGCAAAGAAGCCATTTATTTTACCGGAAACTCCCTTGGCCTGCAACCAAAAACCACCCAGGATTATGTGTTGAATGAACTAGAAGATTGGGCAAACTATGGTGTAGAAGGTCATTTTCATGCCCGCAATCCCTGGATGCCTTACCATGAAATGTTTGCAGAGCCACTTTCGAAACTGGTAGGCGCAGAAAAACATGAAGTGGTAGCCATGAACCAGCTCACCGTGAATTTACACTTACTAATGGTGAGCTTTTACCGCACTACAAAGCAGCGCTATAAGATCATCTGCGAAGCAAAAGCTTTTCCTTCCGATCAGTATGCCATGGAAAGCCAGGTGAAAATTCATGGGTATCATTACAAAGATGCAGTGGTGGAAGTGGCGCCAAGAGAGGGGGAGCATACTATTCGCACCGAAGATATTTTGCAGGCCATTAAGGACAACAAAGACAGCCTTGCACTGGTGCTTCTTAGTGGCGTAAATTATTATACCGGCCAGTTGTTTGATATAGCAGCCATTACAAGTGCTGCCCATGCTGCGGGCGCCTATGCGGGCTTCGACCTTGCGCATGCAGCAGGGAATGTACCCCTGCAACTACACGAATGGAATGTTGATTTTGCCTGCTGGTGCAGTTATAAATACTTGAATAGTGGTCCGGGTGGAGTTTCTGGTGTGTATATTCATGAGCGCCATGCAAGTGATACCTCCCTGCCACGTTTTGCAGGGTGGTGGGGCCATGATAAGGACGACAGATTTTTGATGGAGCAAGGATTTAAACCAATTCCTTCTGCTGAAGGATGGCAGCTAAGCAATGCACCTGTGTTGAGTATGGCCGCACATAAAGCCGCACTGGATGTGTTTGAAGAAGCTGGTTGGGACAAAGTTTTTGAAAAAGCCAGGTTATTGAACAATTATTTATGGTTTGTGCTCGACCAGGTAAATGCCGCCTGCAGCGATGCACCGGTAAAGATCATCACACCGAGAAACGAGAAGGAACATGGTTGCCAGGTAAGCATGTTGATGATGAGAGACGGCAAAAAGATTTTTGAAGAATTGAAAAAACAATCTGTGATAGCAGACTGGCGTGAACCAAATGTGATACGTATTGCACCCGTGCCTTTGTACAATAGTTATGAAGATGTGTACCGGTTTGGAGAAATTTTAATGCAGATGCTCAAGAACTAAAATGAAAAAAGAAGTTACCATCATTGGCGCAGGATTGGTTGGTTCCCTGCTTTCTATTTACCTCTCCAAAAGAGGATATAAAGTTACCATCTATGAGCGCAGGCCTGATATGCGCAAAGAGAAAATCAGTGCCGGTCGTTCCATAAATCTTGCCTTAAGCGATAGAGGTATAAAGGCTTTGGAAGAAGTGTCGATCATGGATGAGATCAAAAAGATATCGATTCCCATGCATGGCAGATTCCTGCACCAACCTGACGGCAGTACTGCATTTCAGCCTTATGGTAAAGAAGGGCAGTTCATCAATTCCGTTTCTCGTGGAGAATTAAATAAAATGATGATGGACCTGGCAGAAAAGCAGGGCGTTCGCATTTTATTTAATCAAAAATGTGAAAAGATCGACTGGAAAAAAAACGAAGTGCTGTTCGAAAATAACGGTCAACTTTCAACCATCAACTTTCAACTCCTTTTCGGTGCCGACGGCGCCTACTCTGCCGCCAGGCTCAATCACCAGCTTCAGCACGACCGTTTTCAATATCAACAATACTACATTAACTATGGTTATAAGGAATTGCTGATACCGCCTACAGAAAGCGATGAGTTTGCGATGGAAAAAAACGCCTTGCATATATGGCCGAGGGGCAACTATATGTTGATCGCATTGCCAAACATGGATAAGAGTTTTACCTGCACGCTATTCTTTCCGTTTGAAGGCGAACCATCTTTTGCTTCACTGGATACGGAAGAAAAAATGCGCTCCTTCTTTGAAGCAACTTTTGCTGATGCTACGACACTGATGCCAACCCTGTCGCATGACTTTTTTCACAATCCAACTTCATCACTCGTAACCGTAAAATGTTTTCCATGGGTGAGAGAGGATAGTTTTGCATTGATTGGTGATGCTGCTCATGCCATCGTTCCTTTCTTCGGGCAAGGTATGAATGCAGGGTTTGAAGATTGTTCAGTTTTAAACGGTTTGATTGATGCATATGGAGAAGATTGGAAAACCATTCTGCATGAATTTGAACAGATGCGTAAACCTGATGCAGATGCCATTGCAGACCTGGCGCTGAATAATTTTGTAGAGATGAGGGATAAAGTAGCTGATCCTAAATTTTTAATGCAGAAAAAAATTGAAGGAAAGTTCAGCAGCAAATACCCGGACAAATGGATCCCGGCTTACAGTATGGTTACGTTCAGCCCGCAGATAAGATACAGTGACGCATTAAAAAGGGGAAACCGCCAGCAACAGATTATGGACGAAGTGATGGCGATGCCCGATATAGAACATAATTGGGATTCGGAATCAGTAGAAAAAATTATTTTAAGCAAGCTCTCATGAAAAGGAAAGAATTGGTTGATCATATAAAAACAAAAGGCTCTTACCTCTGTGTTGGATTAGACACTGATCTTACAAAAATGCCTGCGCATTTGAAAGAAAAGCCTAATGCCATTGTTGAATTTAACAAAGCCATCATTGATGCTACCTTAGATCATTGTGTGAGTTACAAGATCAACACTGCGTTTTACGAAGCCATGGGCATAAAAGGCTGGCAGGCGATGGAAGAAACTGTCAATTATATTCCCTCCACGCATTTAAAAATTGCGGATGCAAAAAGAGGCGATATCGGGAACACTTCTTCGCAATATGCAAAGGCATTTTTTGAAGCGCTGCCTTTTGATGCCATTACCGTAGCACCTTATATGGGAGAGGACAGCATCCGGCCTTTTTTGGAATATGAAAATAAATGGGCGATTGTTTTGGGATTGACCAGTAATAAAGGAGCCAACGATTTTGAAATGCTGAAACTGGTGAGCGAAAACATCAACAGCATTTCCGATGATGATGAAGCCTCCCTGAGAAGCGAATACCTATATGAAAAAGTGTTGAAAAAGGTTTCGCAGTGGGGAACAGCAGACAACCTCATGTTCGTGGTGGGCGCCACACAGGCAAATGAGTTTGAAAATATCCGCAACATTATTCCAGACCATTTTCTTTTGGTGCCCGGTGTTGGCTTCCAGGGCGGGAGCCTGGAAGACATCAGCAAATATGCGATGAATAAAGACTGTGGAATATTGGTAAATGCAAGCAGGGCGATTATCTACGCCGGCCAGGGTGAAAATTTTGCAGCAGAGGCTAAAATTATAGCAGAGCAGTATCATGCAGAAATGAAGAACTACCTGTAATAACTATTTTAAAAAAATTATTCTTTCAGCAAGTTGTTCTGCCCATTTTGCATATTCCTTTCCATTTGGATGCAATCCGTCTGTTGCTAAAAAATCAGTATTCGCACCGTCTGATCTTTGTGAAGTTGAAATATCAATATAATTACATTTCATATCGCCGCTAACAAATTTGCATTCCTCATTGTATTTATCAATTTCGGCAGCGATGAGCGCCGGGTCCCTGTCTTTTGCAAAAGGCGTAACGCCCCAGTCGGGGATGCTTAGCACAAAAACCTTATTAGGATCGCCGCCGGCAAAACCAATTGCTTTTTGTAACAGGTTCATAAATTCCAACTTGAACTCGTACCAGTGCCGCCCACGGTATTGATTGTTCACACCTATTAATAAGGTAACCAAGTCGTATTTTGGCAAAAAGCGGGTGTGGAGGATCTGTTCATTGAGTTCATCGGTCGTCCAGCCGGTTTTGGCCACAATTTCCGGGGCTTGTATCGCCACTCCCTTGTTTCTTAATAACTGAACCGTTTGGTAAGGAAAACTTTCATGCAGCGGCACTAATTCGCCAATTGTATAACTATCGCCCAAAGCAAGGTAAGATAAAGCCATCAATCAATATTTTTGCTAAAAATACAGATTAAAAAGTACCTCGTTCATGCTTTTGCCTGTAACAGCACCCTTATCTTTGCGGCGATATTCCAAAACTGTTGAATAAGGATTCTCAGTACCACCGATTTTATCGGGGTGCAGCAATTCTTTTGTTCAGTATTGGTTTGCAGCACAAGAGTGCGACGCCAATGAAGCTGAAAAATGATTTGCTGTTGGCTTCAAAATATTTAATAATCTAAAAAACCAATCTCCTCCAATTTTCCACGCACGGAAAAAAGAGGGGGCCGAAAATCGATGGCAGCCAAAACAGACAATTTTCAAAGTCCCGATTATTTTAATGTGGATGAACTACTCACCGAAGAACACAAACTTGTGCGGGAAAGCGTTCGCAATTATGTGAAAAAAGAAATTTCTCCCATCATTGAAGATTATGCCCAGCGTGCAGAATTTCCAAAACAGATCGTGAAACAAATGGGCGAGTTGGGTGTGTTTGGTCCTACCATTCCAGAACAGTATGGTGGTGGCGGATTGGATTATATCAGTTATGGATTGATGATGCAGGAACTGGAGAGAGGTGACAGCGGCGTGCGTTCCACTGCAAGTGTGCAAGGCTCTCTTGTAATGTTCCCTATTTATCAATATGGCAGCGAAGAACAACGAAATAAATATTTACCCAAGCTGGCGAGTGGAGAATGGCTGGGTTGTTTTGGGTTAACAGAACCTAACCATGGCAGTGATCCGAGCAGCATGTTGACAAACATTAAGGATGCAGGCGATCATGTGATATTGAATGGTGCTAAAATGTGGATCAGCAATGCTCCGTATAGCCAGGTGGCAGTGGTATGGGCAAAGGATGAGCAAGGAATTGTAAGAGGGCTGGTGGTAGAAAGAGGGATGGAAGGTTTTAGCACGCCCACCACACATGGTAAATGGAGTCTCCGTGCGAGCGCAACAGGCGAATTGGTTTTTGATAATGTAAAAGTTCCCAAAGAAAATATTTTTCCAAATGTGCAGGGGTTAAAAGGCCCGCTGGGTTGTTTAACCAAAGCCCGCTACGGCATAGCATGGGGCGCTGTGGGTGCTGCTATGGATTGTTATCATATTGCACTAGAGTATAGCAAAGAAAGAGTGCAGTTTGGTAAACCGATCGGTGGATTCCAGTTGCAACAGAAAAAATTAGCGGAGATGGTTACCGAGATCACTAAAGCGCAACTGCTTAACTGGCGCCTGGGTGTGTTGATGAATGAAGGAAAAGTGACCCCGCAGCAGGTAAGTATGGCAAAAAGAAATGCCTGCGAAATTGCTACCAACATTTGCAGGGATGCTCGCCAGATGTTAGGTGGAATGGGCATTACAGGCGAATACCCTGTGATGCGCCACATGATGAACCTGGAAAGTGTGATCACTTACGAAGGAACACATGATATTCATTTGCTGATTACGGGTATGGATGTGACCGGATTCAACGCATTCAAGTAAAATTGCTGCAGGCTTTAGCCTGCGGATAATGAGATAAATGTTTTCCGGGCTTTAGCCCAATAAAAAAAATGTATGAAAAATATTAGTGTTATTGGTGCTGGTACAATGGGAAATGGAATAGCCCATGTGTTTGCTCAAACCGGCTTTGCTGTTAATTTGATCGATGTAAATGCGGGTCAATTACAAAAGGCGCTGACAACCATCGATAAAAATTTAGACAGGCAGGTTTCTAAAGGAACATTGACTGCGGAACAAAAAGCTTCTACGTTAGCTAATATCACAACGGTTGACAATATCCCAGAGGGTGTAAAAAATGCTGATCTGGTTGTTGAAGCAGCAACAGAAAATACGCATCTGAAACTGGAAATATTTAAACAGATAGATGCGCATGCTCGGGAAGGATGCATACTGGCAACTAATACTTCTTCTATTTCTATTACCAAGATTGCAGCAGTTACTGAACGCCCGGAGATGGTGATTGGCATGCACTTTATGAACCCGGTACCAGTGATGAAACTGGTGGAGATTATTAATGGTTATGCAACAAAAAAAGAAGTGACGGATACCATTGTTGAAATGAGTAAACAATTGGGCAAAGTGCCATGCACTGTTAATGATTACCCGGGCTTTATTGCTAACAGGATATTGATGCCCATGATCAACGAAGCGATTTACAGTTTGTATGAAGGGGTGGCAGGTGTTGAAGAAATTGATACGGTGATGAAACTCGGAATGGCGCACCCGATGGGGCCTTTGCAACTCGCCGATTTTATCGGGCTCGACGTATGTCATAGCATTTTAAAAGTGTTGCACGAAGGTTTTGGCAATCCTAAATATGCGCCATGCCCACTATTGGTGAATATGGTGCTCGCAGGTAAACTGGGGGTAAAGAGCGGCGAAGGTTTTTATAAATACACAGCTGGTAGTAAGGAAGTGCTTGTAAGTGAAAGTTTTAAAAAATAGGAAATGAAGACGATAAGTTTGTTCGTTTATTTATTGTTCCTTTCAATCGCAGTTGTTGCGCAGTCTGCAGATAGTACTGATAAAACATTCGATAAGGTAGAGGTAGAAGCAGCGTTCCCTGGTGGCGTACCAGCCTGGTCAAAATACCTTCAAAAAAACCTGAATCCAAATGTACCGGTAAATAATTCGGCGCCAATAGGGCACTACACTGTTATAGTTAGGTTCATTGTAAGCAACACAGGAAAAATTTCTGCGGTGCAGGCAGAGACCAGCCTGGGGTATGGAATGGAACAGGAAGTAATACGGATTATAAAGATGTGTCCTGAGTGGATACCGGCTGAACAAAATGGAAAAAAGGTAAACGCTTATCGGCGTCAACCGATCAGTTTTGTGGTAGCCGAAGAAGGTATTTCTATTACTGCGCCAAAATTTTTAACGGTGGCAAAGGAGAATGCTATTCTACTTGTTATCGATCGTGTAGATAATGATAACATAGAACTCACAATAGACAACGGTGCCATTAGTCATGAAGGAGGGGTAAAGTACAAGATTATTCCTTCTGCCAAAGGCAGAGCCCTGGTAGACATTTTTTTCAATAAAAATGGTAAAAGAAAAAAGCGGTCAACCGCACATTTTTCAGTGATATAAAAATAAATTGGGAGTTTGAGAAAGCCTGTGCTGTTCATTATGAGAGCACAGGCTTTTGCTTTTGAGCCAGGAAAGGTTTATAACTTCACATTCACCCCAATCACCCAATTAATCGGTGCCATGGGGAAGTAATAATTTTCAGTAGTGAGTGTTCCTCCATAGATATAGCTAAAGGTATAACCATTGGGTTCATACAGTTCTGAAAAAATGTTATTCACCTGGGTGAAAAAAGTTGCCCGGTTGCCCCAGTTATAGGCCAGCCTTGCATCCTGCGTAAAGTATGCATGTAAGCTCCTGCTTTTTTGCTGGGTGTTGTCAAGGTATTGCCTGCCTACATATTTACCCATTAAATTCAATTCAGTGTCTTTTCGGGGAATAATGTTGATGGTATAGCCTGCAATAACAGCAGGAGAAAAAGCGATATCGGGATTTTTGTAGAACCTGGTTTGCTGGCCACCGTTGTCGTAATCATCAATAAACTCGGTAAAATCCTTCACTTTGTTTTTACTTAATGTGAGGTTGCCACTGGCAGATAGCCATTTTGCCAGTTGTGCCCCGCCCTGTAATTCCACGCCAGCCCTGTAGCTTTTGGGAATATTTGTTCTTGTATAAGCACCCACGTCGTTGATCTTGCCGGTAAGTATTAACTGGTCGGTATAATTCATGAAAAACAGGTTGATGCCCCAGTTAAATTTTTTTGCTTTCATTTCTACACCGGCTTCATAATCATCCAGTTTCTCAGGCTTTGAAAGTTTGTCGGTGCTGGTTTCAAAATCGTCCCTGTTCGGTTCCTTGGTTGCACGTGAGTAGGAGAGGTAAGCCAGCATGTTTTTCCAGCTGTAGGTTAGCCCTGCTTTCGGGTTAAAAAATGTATAGTCCACCGCTACCTGCAATAAAGGATTGTTGCGAAATCCATCAATACTGTAGTTTACATGTCGCACCTGCAGGTCAACAAAGGTTTGCAAGCTTTTGGCAATTTGTTCCGTCCATTTGCTGTAAAGGGAAAAATCTTTTTTCAGTGCATCGTTTTCATAAAAGCGGTGTCTGGCAGGTATGGCCTGCG
>CBFGLL010000066.1:0-9562 GCA_965649585.1 uncultured Chitinophagaceae bacterium
TCCAGCCACTACAAAGGATATTAATCTTAATTTCATGTGTTGTGATTTATAAAAGGAAAACTATTCACTGGTTTGTGGAGGTACAATACAAAGGCTGTGCCCAACCTAAAAATTACATAATCCACCAATTCGTAAATAAAAGAAGGAATCTATGTTAACAAACATCCATCCCAAACTGCCAATGCGTAACAAATCAATCACAAAAGCATATTATATGGAGAAGCTAGGGTTTGAACCCGTGGGCAATTACGATTATGACGATTATTTAATGTTGCGGAAAGATGCCGTGGAAATCCATTTTTTCAGTTTCCCCTCGCTGGACCCAACGCATAACGATGGACAGGTATATATACGGGTACAGGACATTGACAGCTGGTACCGGTTTTTGATCAATAACAAAGTGGAGATTCACCCTAATGGAGCACTTGCGTTAAAACCCTGGGGACAAAAGGAGTTTTCGCTACTTGACCCAGATAATAACCTGCTCAGTTTTGGAGAAGCTGCTACTATATAATATTAAAGTGCTGCGCAAAACCAACAAAAAACAAAACCCTTTTTATAAAAAGCAGCAAAGGAAAGCTATCTTTGTTTCCCCCCAACAATCCCACTTATGACGCAAGGTATCACATCGACTATTCATGAGAACGAACGCATCCAGACCTTGCAGGAGTACCGCCTACATGATATAGCAGCGGAAAATAATTACGATCATATTCTTCAGTTGGCGGCCCGGCTCTTTCATGCGCCTATTGCCATGATCAATTTTGTGGACAGCAAAAGAGTATGGGTAAAAGCATCGGTGGGTGTTCAGATACAGGAAGTGGATCGGCAACTCAGCATTTGCACCCGTGTAATAGAACAGGAAGATTGCGTGGTGATCCATAATATCCAGGAGGAGGCGTCCTTATACCACGAAATCGTGCAGCAGTATGATCTGTGTTTTTATGCGGGTGTTCCGTTAAAAGTGAGATCGGGTCACAATATCGGCACGCTTTGTATACTCGATAACAAACCGAGGAATTTTGATTCTATTGAAAGAACCACTTTAAAGCAGCTGGCCCAACTGGTGATTGATCAATTGGAACTTCAGCGTTCTATACAGCAATCGCAAAGCCGGCAAAGGCATGTATTGTCGATGCTGGCGCATGAACTTAAAAATCCTTTATCCATCATACCCACCACGGCCGAGGTTTTAAAAGAAGAATTAGCAGAAGCCCGGCCCGACCTTGTTCCTTTTATAAGGCACCTGGAAAGAGCGGGACAGCGCATGTCGCATCTTATCAATGATATCCTGGAACTCGGTAAACTGCAGGCAGATGAAATAAACCTTCACAAAACCAGGGTTGACATCACCGGCCTGCTCGCCCGCATTACAGGAACAGCACTCATTTTTGCAAATGCAAAACAGCAACGGCTGTTGTTGGATATCAAAGACGATATCATTGTATTGGCCGACGAAACCAAGCTGGGAGAAGTTTTTGAAAACCTGTTGAGTAATGCCATAAAATATTCAGAGCCGGGAAAAGATGTGGCCCTTTCCGTAACCCGGGAAAAAAACCATGCCTGCATAAAGTTTATAGACCAGGGACCCGGCCTTCAGGCAGAAGATTTCCATAAAATATTCCAACCGTTTACACGGCTCAGCGCAAAACCCACCGGAGGAGAAAACTCTACCGGCCTCGGCTTGTCGATTGTAAAATTGTTGACTGAAGCGCACGGTGGCAGCATCAAGGTCCACAACAATGAAGATGGAATAGGCGCATGTTTCACCGTAAAGATTCCGCTGGATGTTACAGAAGTAAGCGCTTAGTTACCCCGTTCATTTACTTTTTTGTTGACACACTAATGGCTTCCTTGAAAGCTGTTACAATATCATCGGGTTCTTTATACAATAAGGTTTCATTCACAGCTATCATCACTTCTCCATTATCATTGGGCCGGGGAGTTTTCATAAAATACCTGGCAAGCGTTTCCCGGAATGTAGTTGTATTTAAGCCGGCTGGTAATTGCATGAGATGCTTATTGGATCCCCCATCCAGCTTTGTAACAGTAACGCCAATATTTCTCAGTCCCGAAAAGATAATGTCTGCTCTTTTGATTGCTTCTTTCAGCCTTGCTTCAAAGCCATCTAGCCTGTGCGATGCCATGGCTGCATTCGTCCAGTTTTGATACATGGCGCCTCCATGTATTTTAATGAGATGTGGCATTTGATCAATCAAAGCCTTATCGCCGCATAACACCGCTCCCGCATTTGCGCCAAGGTATTTGTAGAGAGAAATATAAACGGTATCAAAATAAGAAGCATATTCTTTAATAGTTGTACCACTCCATGCACATGCCATGAACAGTCTCGCACCATCCATATGCATTTTTATATTATTCAGTTTGCAGTAAGCGCTGATCTTTTTTATCTCTTCAATCGGCACATATCGTTCATCCATTCTTCGCACGGGGTTTTCAATAGACACGCATCCAATCCCGGTTTCAAAAGCTTCCTGTGCGGGTAAATTATCGATGGCGGCTTTTAACTCCGCTGCGGTAAAATAGGTTTTACCAGCTGCCAGAGGAATTAACCTTTTATTGTGCACCGATTGGGCCGCATCCGCCTCATCACGATACACATGGCTCATATCCTGCACAAACACTTTTGTGTTTTTGCCGCTAAGGGTTGCAATGGCAAGTTGATTGGCCATTGTGCCCGTAGGCATATAGATCGCCTTTTCTTTACCGGTGATGGCCGCCATCTTTTTCTCCAGTTCCTCTACGGCTCCCCCACTGCCATAGCGGTCGGCCTTAAGAGGCGTTTTTTTGTGCGCCACCTGCAGTTCTTCCAAAAACTCCAGCTCATTGAACCATTCTCCTTCAAAAAAGAATTTAACCCATTTTTCACCCGGTGGCGCCGCTACGGACGCAGGACCGGAGGCAAATGCTGGCATTGCCGGTAATACAGCAGGCAGCAGGCCAAGCCCCGAGTTTTTTAGAAAAGATCTCCTGTTAATTGGCATTCTGTTAAATTTTGAACTTTAATTTACAAAAATATCAACAGCAATCAGCATCAACAATTACAACCTGTGTAATAGTTTATAAAACCGAAAAGCTCGTTAACTTAGTGCTGTCCAAAAAAAAATTTAACTTTCTTCATCATGCACGATTTTTTCTTCCAGAAATTCAACGAAAAAGTGCCCCTCAGCAAAGAGGAGGAAGAACTCATCAGGACCCATCTTACTCCAAAAAAATTAAGGAAGAAACAATACCTATTGCAGGAAGCGGATGTAAATAAATTCGTAGCCTTTGTAGAGAAAGGCGTATTACGTTCCTATACCATAGATGAAAAAGGCGGCGAACACATCATGCAGTTTGCCCTGGAGGGTTGGCTGATAGCCGACCTGGCAAGTTTTATGAATGGCACACCTGCTACACAAACGATCGACGCCCTGGAAGACTGCGAGCTTACCCTCATCAGCAAAGCATCCAATGATGCGCTACTTCAACAACTGCCAAAATATGAAACCTGGCTGCGCCTGCAGATCACAGGAGGATATATCGCATTACAAAAGCGCCTGAACTCCATACTTTCACTTAAACTCGACGAGCGGTTTACCTACCTTTCTGAGTTATACCCCGACCTTCTTAACCGGGTACCACAACATATGATCGCTGCCTATATGGGCCTCACACCCGAAACCTTAAGCAGGCTGCGCAAAAAAAGAATGACCAGCAAATAAGCGGCCTGGTCGATCTCTTGATCTTAATCAAGTGTTTTTATTGACGAAACGCAAAGGCTACGCAACTGTGGTAAAATAGTTTTGCATCTATTAGTCAAAACAAAAATCTTACATCATGTTCCGTTTATTTGCTTATGCAGCAAAGCTGCAAAATACCGGCATTCACATGGCCCGCTGGGGCATAGTGATCGTGTTATTAAGGATCGGCGGCCTCAAAGCTTTTAAATATGAAGCAGTGGGCATTGTACCCTTTGTTGCCAACAACCCTGTGATGAATTTTTTTTACAGCAAGGAATCGCCTGAATACAAAAAATACATGAACAAAGAGGGAGAGCTCAAGCCCCACAATGTGAGCTGGCACGAGGCCAATAACACTTACAGCTTTTCTTATGGCCTTGGATTACTGATTATATTAATTGGTATCATGATCGCATTGTATCCTCTGCTGCCCGGTGTATCTGCAATCGGAAGCTTCCTCGCTTTCATCATGTCGTTTATTACACTTTCTTTTTTAATTACTACACCAGAAACATGGGTGCCGGCATTGGGAGATGTAAACCATGGCTTCCCCTATTTAAGTGGTGCAGGAAGGCTGGTTATTAAAGATGTAATAATGATGGGGGCTGCTATTGCCACCATGGCCCAGGCTGCAAAAACTTTCCTGCAGAAACAGCAGGTTAAACGATAAGGCCATTCTTGCTGTTTAAGAAAACATTGACAAAAATCAACTCTTTTTATTGCGCAAACGCATTGGAACAGGGCACCGTTGCAAACTAGCTTTGCTTTATAAATCACAAACAAAAATGAATACAACACAAACCATAGCAATTATAGGAGCCGCAGGAAACATGGGCAGCGCTATTGCAACCTCCCTGGCAAAAGGAAACTATCGCCTGTTATTGAAAGGTAACAAAGCAGAGAAATTACAAACACTGGTGCAAGGCATTAAAACGAAATATCCCACAGCCGATGTGGAAGCCATGCCCTGCCCAAAAGAAGCAGGCTGGGAAGCTGACATCATCATACTGGCAGTACCCTTTGCAGCCGAAAAAGAAATTGCAGAAAAGATTAAAGAAGTAGCCAACCAAAAAATTGTGATCAGTATCAGCAACCCGCTCAACGAATCATTTGATGGCCTGGTAACAGGCGCCGGCACAAGCGCTGCAGAAGAGTTGCAGAAACTGCTGCCGCATTCAAAAGTTGTAAAAGCATTCAATACCAGCTTTGCAGCCAATTTTTCTTCGCCTGTAATTGATGGAAAACAAACTGATGCTTTTATAGCCGGCGACGATGATGATGCCCTTGAAACCGTTGCCGAGCTGGTGAGCACCGCAGGCTTCAGGCCATTGGTTGCCGGTAAACTTTCCGTCAGCCGCACGCTGGAAAATATGCAGCTGCTCCTGATACAGCTGGGTTTAAAAAATAATTATAACTGGCACGCAGGATGGAAAATATTACAGCAATAAACAGATTATTCACCACATAAATTTTTTACCATGATTTTAGTTACAGGGGCCACGGGCCAGTTAGGAAGAGCTACCATCGAATTTCTATTACAGAAACTACCTGCTTCGCAAATAGCGGCGCTGGTAAGAGATGAGCAAAAAGCAGCCGACCTCGCAAACAAAGGGATTGACATCAGAACCGGCGATTATGATAACCCGGTATCATTAGAAAAAGCCTTTACAGGAATTAAGAAATTGTTTTTTATATCGGGTAACGATGTGGTAGCACGCCTGCAACAGCACGAAAATGTGGTGAATGCAGCAAAAATTGCAGGTGTGCCCCATATCATTTATACCAGCTTTGCCCGCAAAAACGAAACGGATACCAACCCGCTTGGTTTAATTGCAAGCTCGCATATAGAAACAGATAAACTCGTGAAAGAAAGTGGTATTCCTTATACCATTATGCTAAATGGATTGTATGCAGATGTGCTGCCCTTCTTTTTTGGCGATCATGTGTTCGACAATGGCATTCAATTGCCCGCAGGTAACGGTGCTGCTGCCTACATACTGCGCAACGATATTGCAGAAGCTGCAGCCAATATATTAACTACTGATGGACACCAAGGCAAAACCTACCACATCAGCAACACGGAAAAATATACCATGCAACAGGTGGCGAATATTTTATCTGAATTATCGGGTAACGAGGTAACATATATAAGCCCAAGCACGCAGGAATATATTAACGGGCTCACCATTGCCGGCATACCGGCACAAACAGTAAGTATGCTCGCCGGTTTTAGTGAAGCCATCCGCCAGGAAGAATTTGACACAGCAGACTCTGATATCATATTCCTTCTGGGGAGAAAACCAGCAAGTCTTAAAGATTTTTTCAAACAAACCTATTTCTCAAACAATTAATTAATTCATCAAAATAAAAACAACAACAAAATGAAAAAGTATTTAATAATTCTGGCAGCATTCTTTGTATTAACTTCTTTCGGGCTACAATCCGCATGGAACAACGATGATGCGCATTCGCAGCTCAGCTTTACGGTGAAGCATCTTGGCATTGCAGATGTAACTGGCAACTTTACCGACTTTGACGCCAGCATACAATCCACAAAAGAAGACTTTAGTGATGCGGTAGTGGAACTTCCTGCAAAAGTAAACTCCATCAACACCAGGGTGGAGGCAAGAGACAATCACCTGAAAAGCGCTGATTTTTTTGATGCCGCCAAATACCCTACCCTGCATTTTAAAAGTACCCAACTTAAAAAAGCTGCAAAAAATAAATATAAATTAACCGGCAACCTTACCATGCACGGTGTTACCAAACCGGTAACCTTGCAAATGATTTACAACGGTAAAGTAGTAAATGCCATGAACAAAAAACCAACAGCTGGTTTCCAGGTAACTGGCACGATTAAACGTTCTGATTTTGCTATCGGCAACGGTTTCCCGGCCCCCATGATCAGCGATGAAGTAAAGATCAAAGCCGACGGTGAATTCATCCAGTAATAGATGCTGGTATGAAAGTGTAGGAAGCAGCATAAACAAATTGTTGCGTTTTGCGGCGGCAGGGGATTTTAATGGTAAGAATTATGTTTTGATGAATAACAGCACAGCCAAAGCAGAACGCAACTTTTTAAAAAATTAAACAACTACAAAAAAATTAAAAATGATCAGGAGTTTTTTAAGTTCAGATTACAGGCAACAAAACCTCGATATCGCCTTGCTGATATTGAGGGTCGGTATCGGCAGCCTGATGCTCGTACATGGTTTGCCTAAACTAATGAGTTTAATGGGCGGCGGACCGGTACAGTTTCCCGGGGTTTTTGGAATGAGCCCGGCGCTGTCATTAGCCCTTACCGTATTTGCAGAAGTGGTGGCTTCCGTTTTCATCATCTTCGGCCTGGGTACCAGGCTCGCCACAATTCCTCTTATCATTACAATGTTGGTGGCAGTATTTTTTATCCATGCACAGGATCCATTTGCAAAGCAGGAATTAGGATTACTCTACCTGCTCCCTTACCTGGTATTGCTCATCACCGGCGCAGGAAGATTTTCACTCGATGGTTTATTGTGGAACCGCAAGCCCGCACTGAGAGCCGTAAAACTGGAGAAAAGAATGTTTGCAAACTGATTTGCACAAAATAGAAAAGCGGCCGTTTCAAAAGTTAACCACACAAGTTGTGCCGACGTAAACCTTTTGAACCGGTCGCTTCTTTTATAAAACAGGTATTCAGTGCTTAGTTATAGATCCACATCAGTATTGGCTTTGGAGAAGCCTTGATATAACCATCGAGCTTTGTAAGAAATGCAGGCGATACCGTAGGGCAACCGGCACTTACAATAATGTATCCAGGGAAAATTTCTTTATCGGGTACTCTTTTGTGAGAATGTAATACAATGTCTCTTTCAAATGCTTTGCTATTGCTGGTATCCAAACCATACAAACGATAGGCTAAACCAAACTGCCCGTAATAAGATTTACCGATCTTATATTTTCCCAAAGAGGTTTTTTTACTTTCAGGTACGTTCGAAAACTCCAGCGGGTCATCGTTATCATATTTGTTAGAACCAAAACCATGTGTTACCAGCGAAGAAGCTTCTATCTCGTCTTTTTTAAGGTTGTACACAAAAAAACGATTCTTGCCGCTGGGCAAAGTCATATCGAGTAAAAATACCCTCTCGGTATTATAGTTATTAGCTTTTGCATACGCCGCAATGGTTTGTCCTTGCTGCTTCAGGCGGCTGATGGATGCTTTGTAGCGGGTGTCCATTTTAATATCAGCAGAATCGTCCATTGTGGCAGCATGATCACTCTCAAAACTATTGCTGTTAACAGAAGGACCTTTGGTAAGCATGGCCATGGGTTGTTGCAACACTCCGGCCATTGTGGTAAGGCTCAACGACGTTAGTAAGGCTACAATAAAAGTCTTAGAGATTGGTTTCATATTTCTTTTGATACAAATTGGAAATGGATAATTTTATTACACCAGGCTGCGCTAATCGGTTATAAAAATAACGAAATTCAACAGTGTAAATTATTCCACAGGGCCCTGATTGTAAAGTTTAACAATTAAAAAAATCCTCATTTTGGCACGGTATTTTTATCCTCTAATACAAATTACTGATATTGATAGTTTTAGCACAGGCCGGATAATTTGTACATCTTGCTTACACTAAATAAGGATTACCCAAATTCACAAAAATTATGAAACCCAATACCTTACATTTTGGATATTTTACCCGCTTTTTTGTGGCGATTTTTACCTGCCTCCTGTTTTCCACAGTAAGTTTTTCGCAGGCAGACCCTGCTTATACCGAGGCAAAAAACAAATTATTGGCGGTGCTGAAAAAACGCCCCATCGATAAAACTTTCACGCAGCATATCGATCATTTTTATAACGTTACGGCAGATTCGCTTTTGCAAAAAAACATGATGCTGGAGAAACGTTCCATCCTCGTAATTCTCACCCGCCTCTTTAATGCCTCCTACGATAAACTGAATAACCGGAGCATTAGCCCGCTCAGGATACCGGCAGTGAACAATTACTTTTTGCAAACCCTCAGGGAATATAAAACACGGCCGGTTACGTCATTGTACCGGGAAGTAAGCATCAGCCAGAGCGCCATTCTGGAGTATGCATTCGACGGTACCTCTGTGGGCGATAGTATTCACCTGATGTTGTCCATCAGGGAAATGTTGAACAATCCCTACTTCATATCTACAAGGTTGCAGGATGCAAAATACCAGCCCTACCGGGATACCATGTTGTATTTCCTGGCCAACAATGCACCAGATATTCTTACTGCCAAACTTGCCAGCAACGATGCGCTGTTTACCAACCTGGTAAAACGCAGCGACAACAAAACCGTAAGAGCCGTAACAGCAATTGAAAAAGACGTTTATTACGAAAAGGTATTGCCCTTCGGGCTGGCCATACAGGAAAACAGGTTCACGGCCGATTCCATCCGCAAGCTTACGCTTACCCCATCGGCCTACTACCGGGCATTCATAGACGAAACTTTGCGACTGTACAACAGCGATAACCGGGTAATTAAAACCTACCTTGAAAGACCTATTACCGAATTAAATAAAACACTCGCCACCAAGTTTTATATCAACGAGATCAACATGCTGCACGAGTCGCCGGATAATGTGCGGTTCAAGATCCTGGAAAATTTATCAGCGAGAGAATTGTATTTTTTATTGGTAGGCGGTTCGGGCCAATTGTATACTTCCAGCTTTTTACACCTGTATAAAACCTTTATGGCAGCTACCCA
The DNA here is from genome assembly GCA_965649585.1 of uncultured Chitinophagaceae bacterium. GTDB lineage: Bacteria > Bacteroidota > Bacteroidia > Chitinophagales > Chitinophagaceae > Ferruginibacter. The sequence continues at coordinate 9,467 of CBFGLL010000066.1, forward strand.
AAAGGAAGGCCTTGATAACTTTTTAACTGGCATCGGTCATTACCAGTTTGGCCAGTTCATTAGTAACGTATCTGTTTACGGCCTTGTAGATGACCT